>NZ_JBFUKO010000114.1:0-11444 GCF_056400805.1 Aminobacter sp. P4_H6_2 | reverse complement strand
CACGTACACTCTAGCACGCCGCCTATGCCCAATTCTGATCGGCATCTAACCAACAACAATCTCTATCTCATCGGGCTCAGTCGAATGATTGGTCAAGATGCGCACGCGCGTCTCCCGCCCCGGAACTGTGATGCTGAGTATCTCAGGCATGTTGACGTCAAACAGAAGCACGACGCCTGCAGGTGTTGCCAGCATGCCATCATATGCCGGCTTGGCGAGGCTGTGGGCTTCATCTGCATCCGCAAGGGAAACAGTAATGTCGCCATTCTGGAAGATCAGGCACGATACATTGATGCATTCAGCAGATGACCTAATGCCCCGCAACTCCCCGCCGATCGGGATATCAACGTCCCTGGACCCGGCGACATAGAAGCTTGAGTACTCACACGCAATGGTTCGCCTATGAATTGTCATTTTACACTCCAAGGCTTTAGCGCGCTAACCAATCCGCCCTGCGAATGGCTGCAACCTAGACAGTGAGGATAGATCCTTGTGGGTGTTCCCAATGCGCTAGGAGTTTGATGATCCCCCACATAATCTCTGCTTCGAGTACCTGGATTCGTGCTTCCGCAACGATGACACCCCCACGTTTGCCCAATTCTGTTGACTTCGTTTTGCTCGCTCCTTGTCAACCTACGATTGGTCGCAGGTGCCGCAATCCACTCACGTGCATATGGTCCGGGGCCTACAAGCGTACCTCGAAGTTCGAAAACCCGGAAGCGGGCCTGCAAGGCAATTGCCATGTTTGCCGCGATCTGACCTTCAACCGTCTCATAGAGTTGAGGTGTGGGCTTCCATCGCGAATCCACCTTTCGCACATCCCGAAGGGCGGCTCTCATTTCAGCAAAGCTGGTGGCTAGACGAACTTCCTGAGCCGGAGTTGGATTGAGCCACCGGTTGCCGACGCGAATTGGGCCAGATCCGGTTACTCGCCGACTGACACGAACCACTCCCTCGTCGGTCCACTGACCACTGTCGGGACTACCTTCCGGCACACGTGGCTGATCTAGGCGAAATCCGGCCTTCAGCATCAGATGGAGCCGAAGGAGCAGAGTTTCGCTCTGCAACAAATGAATTCCTCTATTTAACCTGTTCAATTCCCAATCTGTTGGCTCATAAGGTTTTGTGACATAAACTCACCAAATGTGATGCGTTGGTCGCCTCTGATTGTGGCAAAGCAATCGCGGGTGGACTTCACGGGGACAGGCTAAACATGGCTGGACGCTATTTCGGCACCGACGGCATTCGCGGACGGGCCAACAAATTTCCGATGACGGCGGAGATCGCGATGAAGGTCGGCATGGCCGCAGGCCTGTCGTTCCAGCGCGGCAACCACCGCCATCGCGTCGTGCTCGGCAAGGACACGCGGCTGTCGGGCTACATGATCGAGAACGCGCTCGTGGCCGGCCTGTGCGCCGCCGGCATGGACGTGTTCCTGCTCGGCCCGATCCCGACGCCGGCCGTCGCCATGCTGGTGCGTTCGCTGCGCGCCGACATCGGCGTGATGATCTCGGCCTCGCACAACCCCTACCACGACAACGGCATCAAGCTGTTCGGCCCCGACGGCTACAAGTTGTCCGACGAGATCGAGGAACGCATCGAAGCGATGCTCGACCAGGACGTCGAAGCGATGCTTGCCGATTCCGACGGGCTTGGCCGGGCAAAGCGCGTCGACGGCGTGCATGACCGCTATATCGAATTCGCCAAGCGCACCCTGCCCCGTTCGATGTCGCTGTCGGGCCTGCGCATCGTCGTCGACTGCGCCAATGGCGCGGCCTACAAGGTGGCCCCTGCTGCCCTGTGGGAACTCGGCGCCGAGGTCATCGCCATCAATGTCGAGCCCAATGGCTTCAACATCAACGACGAGTGCGGCTCGACCCATCCGGCCGGCCTGCAGAAGAAGGTTCATGAAGTGCGCGCCGACATCGGCATCGCGCTCGACGGCGACGCCGATCGCGTCGTCATCGTCGATGAGAACGGCACCGTCGTCGACGGCGACCAGATCATGGCGCTGATCGCGCAATCCTGGCAGCAGAGCGGCCGCCTTGCCGGTGGCGGCGTGGTGGCGACGGTCATGTCGAACCTCGGCCTCGAACGCTTCCTGGGCGACATCAACCTCGAGCTTCACCGCACAAAGGTCGGCGACCGTTACGTCGTCGAGCACATGCGCGCGCATGGCCTCAACATCGGCGGCGAGCAGTCGGGACACATCGTCTTGACCGACTATTCGACTACCGGCGACGGCCTGGTGGCGGCGTTGCAGGTGCTGGCCTGCATCAAGCGCTCCAATAAGCCGATGAGCGAGCTGAGCCGCACCTTCGAACCGGTGCCGCAGTTGCTCAAGAACGTGCGCTTTTCCGGCGGCAAGCCGCTTGAGGAAGCACTGGTCAAGGCTGCGATCGAAGACGGCCGCAACCGGCTGGGCAAGACCGGCCGCCTGGTCATCCGCCCCTCGGGCACCGAGCCTTTGATCCGCGTCATGGCCGAAGGCGATGACCCGCAGCTGGTCGAGACAGTGGTCAACGACATTGTCGGCGTCATTTCGGAAACCCGTACGGCCGCCTGACATCGGATTACTTCAGCGATCGGAAAAGCCCGCTTCAAGCGGGCTTTTTTGTGCGCGAGAAAGCCAGTTCATCTTGGCAAAAAACAGTTGTTGCAAGCATTCGTAGTTAACCGACACGGTTAAGTGCACCTTAACCTATACCAAGCATTATCCACGCGGGTTAGTCATGATCGGGCGCGTAGCGGGTCCGCACGGATGGGATTTTTCAGCATGTTTGATTTTGGAAGGAAAGCGTTTATCGCCGCGCTGCTCGCCGGCGTTGCCGCGCCAGCATTCGCGGCAGACTTGCCGGATCCGGTGATCGTAGACCCGATACCTGTGGTCTATGGCGGCTGGTATCTGCGCGGTCATATCGGCATGAGCAACCAGCAGCTCGGCGATCTGAATTCGGTATTGTTCGAAAACCCCGCCATTTTGGAACACTCATGGCCTCACGAGGGGAAATTCGCGTCTGCGCCGATCTTCGGTGGCGGCATCGGCTATCAGTTCAACGACTTCCTGCGTGGTGACGTCTCCGTGGAATATCGCGGCGCATCCGACTTCAATGCGACCGACTTTGTCAGGTATGGCGGTACCAACAATTTCTATACCAACGACTATAGCGCCAAGAAGTCGGAATGGCTGATGTTGGCCAATGCCTACGCGGATGTCGGCACCTTCTACGGCATTACGCCCTATGTGGGCGCGGGCATCGGCGCATCGCGCAACACGATTTCAGGCTTCCGTGACGTCAATGTCGAGCGCAGCGGCGCTGGCTACGCCGGCGACGCTTCCCAGTGGAACTTCGCGTGGGCGCTTCACGCCGGTGTCGGCGTCAAGGCCACCGAACGCATGACGATCGACCTTGGCTACAGCTTCGTCAATCTGGGCGATGCGCGCACTGGCACATTCTACAACGACGACCCCGCTGTAGCAGGGGCCGAAGGCTTCAAGTTCAACAACATCACCTCGCATGATCTCAAGCTTGGCGTGCGCTATTCGCTGAACTAAGCGACCAGTTCGGCCCTACCCATTACATCAAACCGCCCGGTTCGCCGGGCGGTTTTTCTTTGCGCAGCCGCCCTGCAAAACGCCCGCTAACCACCTGTTATCCTTAACTGCGACTTAACCTCTATGGTTAATGATGACATGAAAGGCGGCTGGATTCTCAGGCAACACCCCGGCGCCATCTCGGGAGAATGCGATCATGACATTGACGTCTCGCATGGCGCTGGCGCTGGCTGCGACCATGCTTTGGCCGCTGGCAGCAATCGCTGCCGACTATGAACCGCCTGTTGTCGTTGAGGAGGCACCGGAATATGTGCCCGTGGAAGTCGGCTCCGGCTGGTACCTGCGCGGCGACATCGGCTACAATTTCAACGACACGCCTTATGAATTCACGCTGCGGGGCGTCGACACGCGCAACACGCATGTCACAGGCAGCATTGGCGCCGGTTATCACTTCACCGACTACTTCCGCGGCGAACTCAATCTCGGCTTCCTGTCCAACGACCGCTACGACGCGACCAACGGCATCACGACGATTTCCTTGGAGAACAATGTCTGGAGCGGTATGGCCAATGTCTATGCCGATCTCGGAACAATCGCCGGTTTCACGCCCTATGTCGGTGCGGGCCTTGGCCTGATTTATTCGGGCCAGCGAGCGAGCATCACCGACCAGGACCCGACGCGCAACTTCTATTCACACGATACGCAATACAAGATGGCCTATTCGGTTGGCGCCGGCGTCGCCTACAGGGTCGCCCAGAACACCTCGATCGATGTCGGCTATCAGTATCTGACCTCGCCCGATCTCGAATATGTCGACTTCAACACGCTCACCAACAAGAAGGGCGTCGACTATCACCAGGTCAAGGTCGGCCTGCGCTACGACCTTTGGTAAATTCTTGATCCTACAATCGAAAATGACGGCGGGCGAAGGCCCGCCGTTTTCGTTTCTGACCGGTTCAACGATCTTCGCCCGCTTGTGCGGCAATCTTTTGCCGTCAAAGAACCGACCGGAGCCCGCTCATGAGACGGCGGGGCGCAGGGCGATGCCCGGCAGTGGCGAGCTTGGCCCGCCACCGCCATTTGAGGCTACAACTCTACACCAGCCAGTTTGGTCAGGAGCTTTTGCCGGTCATCGGCGGACTTGAGGCGTATCGTCATGGCCTCGCTCTTGACCGGAACTTGGGGCGGGAGGCTGACCTCGATTTCCGGCGCATGCACGGCAGCCCAATCCTTGAAGCGAGGCAATTTGTTCCCACCGCTGATAGGGAACGTGAAGCTGTATTTGAAGGTCATTTCGGATCAGTCCAAATGATGGCGTCCGGGCGTTAGCGAGCGCGCGCAATTACGAGCGCAGCAACTCGCGTAGCCGGCGCATATGCAATTATTGGGTGATGGATCTCGCTATCCTGGTGCCGCTCTTGCTCTCGCAGGTAGTGGCACCAGGCAATCAGCCTATGAGGAGGCTGCCTTTGCAGATGACGATGTGGGCAAAGGAAACTGTAAGCATGGCGGGTATGTCGGCCACCAGGCCATCATTGTCAACCACGGCCACCGCGCGAGGTCCACGCCAAGGGAAAGAAGCGGCCCAGCCGCTCCTGACGTATTAGTTGGCCACACCCATGACCACGCGGTTGCGGCCTTCCTTCTTGGCGCGATAGAGAGCCTTGTCGGCGGCATCGACGAGATACTCGTAGTCTGGATGGCCTTCATAGGTCGCAACGCCAATGGACGCAGTGACCGACAATACGTCCCGATCCCGCACCGAAACTTCTTGCTCCGCCAGCTGTTGGCGGATCCGCTCGGCAATGGCGCAAGCCTCGGTCCGGTCGGTTTCCACCAAAACGATCAGGAATTCCTCGCCGCCGTAGCGGAAGACGAAATCGCTGGGCCTGACGGCGTTCAAAAGAAGCTCTGCGGTATGTCTTAGAACGATATCGCCGACGGCGTGACCATATCTGTCGTTGATCGCCTTAAAGTGATCGACGTCCAGCATGAGAACGCTGAGTGGGGTCTTCGCATTCTTGGCGAGGGTGATTTCACGCCCCAGGACCGAGGGAAGAAAGCGTCGATTGAGTGCCCGCGTCAGGGGGTCCCGACCGTTCTCGAGACTGGCCGCGGCTTGAAAGAGATCGTTGAGAAGGAACTTGATCTCCTCGATGCGGCGCTGGAACTCGGCTACCGATGCCGGCTGATTGCCATCGATCGAGCGCAAAGCTTCGCCATCGATTTCGCCGATCAGCTTTTCGATGCTCTCCAGGATGAGTGAGCCCTGGAAAAGAAGTGCTCCCCGATGCCGAACCCAAAGACCGAACGGAGACGCTGCAAGGTAGCCCGGCGCTGAATTGCTACCGTGACCAAGCAGGTTGAAGAGAACGGACTGGCTCCATTCCATGAGCGTGGCACGCTGGGTTTCGCGCTCGAGATTGATGTCCTGTCCCAAGGAGAGCAGGCGAAAAGCCTCGTCGGTCTGTACCCGACGCTTGGTGTCGGACACATAGGCGGCACTCATCAACCTCATGGCGTAGTCGATGATCTCGTCCAGCAAGATCAAGGTGTGGGCGGTCGATGCCGACTCCAGATCGAGTTCGGCGACTTTGCAAGCGATCTCCGTCTTGAGAAGGCCCATGCCCTCCATGACCAGGTGGTTGGGGATTTTCAGCCGGGCGTGGATCTCGCCGATCTTGATCTGACGCGCGTCAAAGGCATCGAGGCCGGAATGAGGGTCCGCTTCGATAAGGTCGAGCAGCCATCTGCGCAACGAATGGCTCAGGCGCTCATGCACGACCGAATGGCTCAAGAAGGCCGATGCCTCCTCGTCGCGGAGGAAGTTCTCGTAGAACCTGGCCACCAGCCCGTCGATATTCTGGCGCACGATCGCAGAAAGCCTGCCGCGCGCGGCCTCCCTGGTTGCCTCAGATGAGGTCTTCCAGAAGGACAAGCCTGAACGCCTGCTGATAGCCAAATTTCCGCTCCGTCGATGCCTGGGTGCCGTCCTACAGACGGATACCGGGGGGATCAACCCGGGCGGYCGAAGCCTGATCTTTCATCCCCACGAAGGCATGGCCATGACGTTGGGCACTCAAGGAGCGAGCCCGGCAAATGCGACAATCGGGCACAACTCGTCTGCTCCCGCCGCAAAACGTCCCGGCTGGTCCGACGCCCCACCCGGCCGCTCGCACCGCGCCAAGATCGGCAAGGCCAAGCTCGAGCAGGCCATCGAGTGGAACCCCACTGCCCTCAAAAGCTTACGCTCAAATCCATCTTGGCGCCATTGTCGGACACGCCCGAACCGAACTGTCCGGCATAGGAAAGGCCGAGCTTGGCTTTGGGCGCGATGTCGAAGTCGAGGCCGGCCTCGATGACAGCGGCATCCCTGGCGATCGGTGCGCCAGTGACGGTGAAGGCGTCGCTGCCGGCAAAGGCCAGCGTCGACAGGGGCGTCACATCTCCAAAGGCGTGACGCCAGCCGATCATGCCGCGTGCGGTTGCGTTGATGGTGCCGAGCGCGAAATCGTCCGAGGCGCGGATGCCAAGCGTGGTGAAGGTCGCATCGGTGTTCGAACTCGCCTGTGAAAGCGCTGCTGACCCACCGGTCTCGGTGAACGCGTCGGTGCGCACATTGACATAAGCAAGATTGGCGAAGGGCTCGAACGATACTGCCGTCGTATCGATGCGGTAGCCGGCCTCGCCGAAGACCTGTGCCGTGCCTGCATCATAGTCGGCAGCCAGCACCTCGGACAGGCCAGGCAGGGCCACTGCACGGCTGGTCTCGACACTGTTCCAGCTGTAGGCAGCGCCGGTGCGCAGCGACACAGCGCCCCATTGGCTGCCGCCATAGGCGCCGAGATAGTAGCTGGTGGCGTCGCCTGACGAAACACGGTCGTCAGCATCAAAGGACGAGCGGCTGAAGCCGGTCATCAGACCTACGCGCCAGGTATCGAAGACCAGTGCGTCGCCGCCCATCAAGAGACCGCCGATGGAGCGGTCGAACGTGGCGGCATTGCCGTCGCTGTCATTGTCACCCCATGAACCGAAAGCGTTGCCCCAGACAGCGAAGCGGTCGGTATCGGCCGCGGCGAGTTCGGCGCCACCTTCGCCATAGGCCAAGACTGGCAGAGAGGTCGCCGACGGCTGGCCGAAAGCCGAGCGGATGCGGTCGTTGGCGGCGTCGCGGACAAAGCGGCTGTCGTCGAGCAGCATGCCCTTGGCGGAGGCGTGGGTCTCGCCGGAGAGCTGGTCGAAGGCGGCACGCGCCACGTCTTCGTCGGTCATGTTGGCGATGGCGTAAAAGAGCGCACTCGGCGCCGAGGACTGCACCGCTTTCGAAGCCGCGCACTGGTTGGCCGTCGCACCGGGCAGGCAGAAGGAAACATCGGCCCCGAGCTGGCTGGTCACATAGACGTTGTTAGCATCGTAGCTATCGACGAAATCGAGGAAAAGGTAGTTGTCGATCAGCGAGCCGAAGCTGCCATCAACGCCGACGCTCGAGGTGATGATCGTGTAGGTGAGCCCAGGCACGTAGAATTCACCGGTATCGGTGCCGTTTTCCGGCACAACGCGCAAGATGGCACCGGAATCGATGCTCACCAGCCCGCTCGCCAAGATCAGGTCGTTGTGGATGCCGGCCGTGTTGCCGCCTTGGGCCAGTTCGACTTCGTGGATCGCGCCGGCCGCGTAGGTCAGTGCCCCGGTGTTCAAGGTGCCGATCGAATTGCCTGGCGCCAGGATGCCCCCTGACTGGATGACCGTCGCACCGACCGTGCCCGTGCCGCCGAGCGTTGCGCCGGACCAAACCGTCACCGCCGAGCCGGCAATCGAACTGTTTACGATCAGCTTGCCGGCGTCGACCGTCCAGGACAATGGATTGAGGCTGGTTCCGGTGAAGGTCCAGACACTGCTGCCGGACTTCTCAAACGTCTGGAACCCGCGGTATTGTACCGTCGCACCGATCTGCGACAGATCGAAACTGCCGTTCTCGTTGCCACCGAATGCAAGTGTACTGCTGCTGCCCGCGCTGGCGTCGACAGTGCCGTTTATCGTCGCTCCTGCCCACAACTCCAATCGATTGGCCCCGCCTGCGAAGGTAATGGCGTTCGCGCGGGTTACCCCATCACCCGACAAGCCACCCGAGATGGTCCCGGCGTTGATGATCGCAACACCATCCCGGACAATATCGATGCCGGTTCCTCCTGCGCCATTGATCCCATTTACGACGCCATTGCCGCCGCCGCTACCACCGAGGATTTCACCCGATACGATCAGGCTTTGAGCACCGAAGATCAGACCCGAGCCGCCGTTGCCACCATCGCCCACGGATAACCCGAGTAGACTCTCTCCAAAATCACCGCCGGCGCCGCCGACAAGGTGTCCTTGGATGGTTAGCGACAATCCTCGATAGGCTAATGCGGCTCCACCATCGCCCCCGTCTCCACCTTCGAATCTTCCAGCACCACCTGCGCCTCCGTGTCCGCCAGTCAGGCTGACACCGGAAAGCATGATGTCCGTCCCGGCTCCAATCACGACGGCACCGTAGCCGCCGGCCCCGCCGCCGCCGCCATCACCGCCATTACCGAGAACTCCATCGCCCGGTGCGTTTCCTCCGCGGCCTCCGTTCCCACCAAAGAAGGAGTCTCCAGAAAGAACGGAGCCCGAGTATCCATGGCCGCCACCGCCGCCGCCACCGCCGCCAGCGAGCGCAGTGTCGGTAGCATCCCCGCCAGATGCCCCATTGCCACCCGCTGCAGATCCCGCGGCTCCACCAGATCCAGAGTCACCTGGTGCGAGGTCATCACTGCCGTTTCCCCCAGCGGCGCCTGGCCCACCGCCTCCACCGCCGACGGCCGATCTTCGACCGTCTTGTCCGGGTAAACCTCGATAGTCGGCGTCGACTCCACCGCCAAACCCGCCGTTCGATCCGCCGCCATCGCCGCCTCCTGCGATTGCCGGCACTGTGGCCAGTGCCATCGCCAGCGCGCCCGTGGCTAGGACCTTGGGCAAGGATGACGATGTCGAATTGTGAGAAAGCACGCTGCCGGTGACAGCGATTGACCCGCCAGACAAAAGTAGAATATTTTTCATTGCCGCATCCACCGAAAAATAGTCTCAAATAATATGCAGATTAGTATTTGTAGTAATAGCATTGCAACTGGAGGGTAATTCAAGTCGATCTCAGTGTATCTTTACAGCAACATCACCCGTTCGGGGTAGAGCAAGTCAAAGCACCTACCACATCTGCCAAGCTGCCGCCGCATTGGCGACGATCCATGCGGCCCGGAGGCTTCATTCCATGTCCGGCACTTCGCCACTCTGATATAAATCTTTGGCTCGCCGTATTCCCCGATTGCTGGGTTAGCATCGCGAGACCAGGCGATGACGCCAGCATGTTCGCTCTCGACCATCTTGACCAAGCGCGCAGCGGCCTCTTCGCTCTGCATTTCTCGGGGATCGAACGCGGGCTGAAGGTCGCCCTCGGCATCGCGGTTGAACGCCGCCACGACGATCAGCTTGGCATCTTTTGCTCAGGCAGTACGTGACCTGTGTTGGCCATTACCGATCACCTCAATGTAGAATGGTTCGTGGCTTCTCGCTGTGTTGGTACTTCGCCAAAAACCTGGTGATTTCCTCGACCAAATCAACGGATGGCGGCTCGTACGTGCCGGCGCTTCTGCCAATCGTGCAAGTGAATGCCTCGCATAGCTGAGCGCCTTGCCTTAAGGGGAACGTCCCGAGAACAGACCGTGTCACTGGCGTGCCACTTCTCTTGGCATGTTCTAACTCCGTTCCGATCGCACCTGCACGAACCTGCAAGATTGTCGACCGCAAACTCTTTTGCCTCTTGCGGATTTCCGGGCATTTCTGTATTTCCCGCCGTGGGCCACCCCTCCCCAACGAGGGGCCAGCTATCTGGAAGGATAGAACCACGATGACGATCGTCACCAAGCCCGGACTCCGTCCGGCGAACCGCCATTTCTCCTCAGGTCCCTGCGCAAAACGTCCCGGCTGGTCGCTCCAGGGCCTCGCCGATGCACCGCTTGGCCGCTCGCACCGCGCCAAGATTGGCAAGACCAAGCTCGAACAGGCGATCGAGCTGACGCGTGAGATTCTCCAGGTTCCCGCCGATTACCGCATCGGCATCGTTCCGGCCTCCGACACGGGTGCTGTCGAGATGGCGCTGTGGTCGCTGCTCGGCGAGCGCGGCGTCGACATGGTTGCCTGGGAGTCGTTCGGCGCGGGCTGGATCACCGACGTGGTCAAACAGCTCAAGCTCGAAGACGTCCGCAAGTTCGAAGCGCCCTATGGCGAGCTGCCTGATCTCGCCAAGGTCGATTTCGACCGCGACGTGGTCTTCACCTGGAACGGCACGACCTCGGGCGTCCGTGTCGCCAATGGCGACTTCATTCCGGCCGACCGCAAGGGCCTGACCATCTGCGACGCCACGTCCTCGGCCTTCGCCCAGCGCATGGACTACGCCAAGCTCGATGTCGTCACCTTCTCCTGGCAGAAGGTGCTCGGCGGCGAAGGCGCGCATGGCATGCTGATCCTCAGCCCGCGCGCTGTCGAGCGGCTGGAGAGCTACAAGCCGGCCTGGCCGCTGCCCAAGATCTTCCGCATGACCTCGGGCGGCAAACTGATCGAAGGCATCTTCAAGGGCGAGACCATCAACACGCCGTCGATGCTGTGCGTCGAGGATTATCTCGATGCGCTGAAATGGGCCAAGGCCCTGGGCGGGCTCGATGCTCTGGTAGCGCGTGCCGACGCCAATTTCGCTACCATCGACGGCTTCGTGCAGAAGTCCGACTGGCTCGGCCATCTGGCCGTCGTGCCGGAAACGCGCTCCAACACCTCGGTCTGCCTGTCGATCGTCGATCCTGATGTCGCCGGCCTGGAC
>NZ_JBFUKO010000113.1:0-11523 GCF_056400805.1 Aminobacter sp. P4_H6_2 | reverse complement strand
ATCACGYACCTCGCCGACGATGATGCGATCCGGTCTCAGCCGCATTGTACTCTTTAGCAGACTGGCCATGTTGATAGTGTCGCTCGTATGCAGCGCCACCGCGTTTTCAGCCGCACACTGGATCTCCGCCGTGTCCTCAAGAATGAGCAACCGATCCTCCGGCGCCGTTTCGACGATCTCGGCGATGACCGCATTGGCTAGCGTCGTTTTGCCCGACCCCGTGCCACCCGAAATAACGATGTTCAACCGCGAAGAGATCGCGTTGCTGATCACCGATGCTTGGTTCTTGGTCATAACGTTCGAAGTCACATAATCGATGAGCGGGATCAGCCGCGAGGCGCGCCGCCGGATGGTGAAAGTCGGAGCCGAGACAACAGGCGGCAGCAACCCCTCGAAACGATGCCCACCTATTGGCAGCTCGCCAGAGATGATCGGGCGGTCCTCATCAGCTTGGGAGTGAAGCGCGTGCGCGACACTGCCGATGACGATCTCGGCCGTTGCGGCAGTCATCTTGCCGGCTGGCGCAATCCCGTGCCCAAGCCGTTCGATGAAAAGCCGTCCGTCGGGGTTCAGCATGATCTCGACGACACATTCATCATCGAGCGCCATGCAAAGGTCGTCCCCAAGGGCTTCCTGCAGCTTGCGTATGAGACGGGGATGGGAGCGAAGTTGCGCCATGTCGCCTGCCTCAAGCTTCTCGATGACAGGTGACTGAGACTTCGGAGCAAAACGACGCGAGCAAACCCACAATCGGCCGGCGACGCCACGATTGGAAACGTCCGCTCAACGCGCCGTTGGAGCTGTTTGCAAGTGCATTTGGATCGCACAATCTCAGGAAATTTGCCTCGTGGGACATCCCTCCTGCCCTGCTTGCAGCATGCCCGGCATCAGCGCGAAAACACGAGTGTTCGATCATCGCAGCTTTGAGGTTCCAGAGACACCGCTCGTGGAAGCTTCGCACCCGCTTGCGATGGTGGCTCGCTCGCAGCTGGCTCGGCGTAGAACCATGTATTGCACGTGTCATCGTCCCTCTAAGCCCCCGGTTGCCAGATGCACGCGAAGTCATCACAGATTAAGTCTTGGGGAGAGTGTAGAATTCTACAGTCGGGTGAGATGATCGCCGGATGTCCCAATTCTAGGACGCAGGTGGGCGCTCCTTGGGGGGGGCTCGGTCAACAGGTCGCTCGAAAACTTCGGCGACAGCTACGCCTTGCCGGCACCGCCGGCTCCAGGGTCAAGTGGTAGGATCGAACCGTGTTACAAATTGGCGGTGGCATCTCTAATGCCGCTGCCAGCTCCCAACATCCAATCTGAAATCAACGGCCGGACTGCATCCGGCCTTTGACTGCGGCCCTATCCTCCCCCAAAAAGGCCGCGGGCGATCGGCGCGTCATACCCCACCCGCGCGCCGACTCGTTCGCAGCGCTCCCCTATCGCTAGGGAGCGCGGTCGAACCGGTAGGCCAAGCTAGGCAACTTGCAACAAAGTTGCGCGCTCCAAGGAAGCCTGTCCAAAGGCGGTTCGCAGTACCAGACGGGGGTAGAGCTCCGCAAACATCTGCATTGGAACACGACAATCGCGGCTCACCAGGCGCCGTCGGAGTGTCCATGAATCACTTCATGGGCACTCGGTCGAAAGCGATGATCCACAGCCTCTAATTCCGGGCATTGCACTAAAATAGTCGCGTCCCAACATGTATCCTCGATGCATAGCTCTTGGTGGTACATCGGACCGATCTCAAACAACGTGAACTCCTATACCTGAAAGATATATTGGCCTGATGGCCAGATACGAAGCTTGAAGCAATCGCAGCCCTCTGGGCAACCGCTCAACGGTCGAACAGGAAATAGCCGAAGGCGACGCCAGCTCCGTTTTGTTGCGCCTCGATCTCCGTCCGGATCTTGGGAAACAGGTCTGACGCCAACTCGGGATCCTTAATGTCAGCCGACCTGATGCCGTTGTCGCTGGCAAGCGCCACGATCAGATGCGGTTCCGGTGCCGATGCCTCCTGGTCGTTGAGCGGGAAGAGCTTCATACTGAAGGAAGCTTCGTCAGCTCCAGTCTTCTTCAGCAGACTAGCGAAATTGTAGACCACGCCGTCCTTGCCGACCAAAAGCAGATTGATGTCGCGGCTGCCGGTCCCACTCAACTTGCCCTGGAGCGAGTCTCCGACCTTGAGATTGTCCTTGCTCAGTTCGAGGATTGGTCCGTTGCCCTTGTCCGGGTGCACGGCCTCCAGAAAATCGGCCACGGGGCACTGCTCTCTTTCGATCATCCTCGGATTGACGACCGGACCAGCCCCGAAGGCGGAAGCAAAATCCCGGGAAAGTTTGTCGAACGGTGCTTTTGAGGTCGCGAGCCCCTCCACCTGAGGGCGCGGTGCTGACGCGTCCGCGACCGAGACGTAGAAGCATGGGCCGCCGTCAAAGGATTTGAACCACTCCGCCACCGTAATCGCAGTCTTTGGAGTTGGTTGGACAGCCACCTCCTTGRTCGGCTCCGGCGGTTTTGGCTTGGCGATTTCGGGCGGGATGGGTGTTTTCACCTCAGTGTTGGCAGTCGGCGGGTCTTTTGCCGTCGGCTCCTGAGATGGCACGGGGGCCTTGGGTGGCGCGGGCGTAAGCTTGCCGCTGGCAGCTTCATCACTTGGCGTCAACGTTGTGCCCCCGGGCAGAAAGCCACCCAGAAACCCCGAATAGTAGGCGCCGCCGCCCGCCGCTGCCAGCGCAACGAGCATGACAGTACCGATCAGCGCACGACGTCCGGATTTTGGCGGTTGACGGACAGGCAAAGGCCGAGAAGCTGTTTTATGCCGAGTGTCCGTCGCGGATTTTCCGGCCGCTCCGGCATGGCGCCACGGGGCATCGCGCGGCAACAGGGCCTCAGGCGGTTGAGGCTTTTGCCCAACAGCGCCCGAGCCCGGCGGTCGCCAGGCAAGGTCCGCAGGCTTTCGTTGCTGCTGATCATTTCGTTGCTGCTGATCATGTTGGGCGTCGACCCCTGGAAATGTTCCAGGCGCTGCCGTCACCCCACTCGTCTCGCGCAGCCACTCGACGATCGCCGCGGCACTTTCCGGACGATCCCGTGGATCCGGCTGGAGCATGGATTCAAGCAGCGGAAGCAGATCTGGGTCAACCCCTGTCAGGTCGGGCACAGTCCGCCGCTTTTCGATCACCTCGACCGGCGAGCCCCCCATGTCGAGCTGCTTGCCGCGCAACGCCGCTGCGAGCACCAGCCCGAGACTGTAGATGTCCGACTGCTCAGTGACATCGCCACCGAACAAGCCCAGCTGCTCGGGCGAAACGAAACTGTATTTGCCAGCGAAGCTGCCGCCGAGCAGCGTGCCGCCGCCAACGTCGGCCGAACGCGCTATACCGAAATCTATGATCTTGGTCTTTTCGACCTTTCCGCCCGGCAGCACGATGTTATCGGGCGACAGGTCCCGGTGGATGACGCCCGCCTCATGAGCAACGGAGAGCCCGGACGCCACCCTGGCCAGCATCTTGCGGGCTTCCCGCGTATCGAGTGGCCCGTTGCGGATGCGCTCGCCCAGCGACTGCCCATCGACGAACTCCATGGCGAGATACGGCCTGCCGATCGTCGGGTCGATCGTAAACACGTGATAGCGCACAATGGCATCGTTGGAGAGATGATTGAGGATCGAGGCCTCTTTGCGAAACAGCGCGAGAATGCCCTGGTCGCGGGCGAATTCGCGCAGCACTAGCTTGATCGCTACGGGGTCGCCGGTCTGGATGTTGTGGCCGCGATAGACCTCGCCCATGCCGCCCGTGGCGATGTGCTCGTCGATCTCATAGATGCCGTTGAGCTGCACGCCCTTGTGAACACCGCTATCAGGGGCGATGCGTGTTTTGTCCTCCGGCGTCATGACCTGGTTCCATCCATGCGTGAGCGCCATCCGGCCATTGCTTCACACCTGCGGTGTTTGGATCATGCCTCGACAATAACACGGATTTTCGTGATGGGCTCTGCTCTTGCCGGCCTACAGGACCGTGCAATTTCCAGTGTCTRATCGCCGTTGACAGCTTTCGTCACAAGGAGGATGCTGATCTTCTAAGAATGCAAGCCGTGCCAAGCCTTTAAAGACTGCAATCCCAAGGGGGCAGTAATGGTATGCGGGGGCTGCTTRCCTGCTCGCAATATTGGCATTGTCGCACGTCTGACCGGCGCCATTTTGGCGTGCGGCCTCTTCTTACTGCTTGCTGTTGGCACGGTTCTCGCTGCCGAGGGCGTCTCTGGTCGCCGCGCCGCGCTGGTCATCGGCAATTCGGCCTACGAGCATCTCGCCAAGCTTCCCAATGCAACCAATGATGCGGACCGCATCCGCGAAGTGCTGGAGCGGGCAAATTTTGAGGTCACGCTCGGCAAGGACCTGAACAAGAAGGGTCTTGAAGAAACTATCCTCGGCTTCCTCAGGACGCTCAACGATGGTGACGTCGCGCTGTTCTATTATAGCGGCCATGCCGTACAGGTTGGTGGCCACAACTTCATGCTGCCGGTCGATGCCAGCCTGGAGACCTCCTATGATCTCGAGGTTCAGGCCTACAACATGTCGAGCCTGCTCGAATATATGCGCGAGACCTCCTCGCTGCAGATCGCGATATTGGACGCCTGCCGCGACAATCCTTTCGCCAACAATTCCTACTATGTCGGCCAGGCCAAGGTCGCCGTCGAAGGCAAAAAAGGACTTGCCTCGGTCGCTCCCGAAAATGGCACGCTGATCGTCTACTCGACCGCACCCGACAGGGTAGCGCTGGACGGCAATAATGGCCTCAGCCCCTTCACCGGCACCTTCGCCGAATATGCATTGAAGCCCAATGTCGAGATCAGGAAGCTGCTCAGCGATATCCGCGCCGAGGTCATCAAGCGCACCGACGGACGGCAGACGCCTTGGGACACATCGAGCCTGACTTCTTCTTTCTTCTTCGTGACCCGGCAGAACCTTCTGATCATCGAGGATCTGCGCGAGGTTCGCGTTCCGCCGCATTCCAAGGAAGTGGCGCTACGCATTTCACCGCCAATTACCAGCGGCAACACGCCGTTGACCGTAAGCTTCACCAAGCTTCCGGACCAGGGAACGCTTTGGCTGGGCGACGAACAACTCAACCTCGACAGCAAGATATCTGCCGACCGTGTCGAAGATGTCATGTTCAAATCATCGTCAGATGACATGACCAAGGAAGAGGTGCGCTACACCGTCACGACCGACAGTGGCCGAAGCGCGAGCGGCATTGTCCGGGTCGTCGTCGATGCCCAGGCAGTCGCACAGGTGCCCGTTAAACCTGCTCTGACCATCCAGCAAGGCGACGAACCGCAGCCGAAACAGGCCGAAACGGCCAAGCCGATCCTGGTCGCAATGGCGTCTGATATCGGCACCGGATTTGCCGCCATGCCTGACGAGGTCGTGCGATCCAGCGCGTCGACCGGCTGGCTCCGCCTCGAAAGCCGCGATCCCGAAACCCAGGTGGCGGTCGGCGGGCAGATCGTCTCCGAAGGTGACCTGATCAAAGCCGAGGACATAACCAAACTGCGCATTCGACCGTCGCTCAAGGTGGTAAGTGCTGCCGATAGCGAAGGGCCAGCGGTCAAGACCGTTTCCGCAACCACACAATCCAAGTCGCTCGACACGGGTACGGACAGCATGGAGGTCAAGCCGATCCCCTTGCCCGTGGACAAGAAAGCCGCCAGTGCTCCAGTGCGAACCGTCGTTCTGGTTCCGGCGATCAAGACCGTCACCCCGGCGCCGATCACCATCAACGTGGCCGTCTCGGTCAACGAGTGCGACACGCTTGCGGCCGAGCCGCTTGACGTCCAGGCGGTTGCCGACGGCAAGCTGCCCAACGATATCGATGTGCCCAAAGCGCTGACGGCGTGCAAGGCGGCGGTGAGCGAACACCCCGATGTCGCACGCTTCAAATATCAGTATGCGCGCGCGCTTTATGCCGAAGGCGATTTCAAGGAGGCGCTGGCCGAGCTCAATGCCGCGAGCGGGCAAGGACATGTCCGCGCCAGTTATCTACTTGGCAGGCTTTATCAATTTGGCGCAGCTGTGGAACGTGACCCCAAGCGCTCCATCCCCTTGTATGAAACCGGCGCGAAGAGGGGTGATCCCTATTCGCAATACGCGCTCGGACGCGCCTTGGTCATCGGGCTGGGCAGCAAACCGGATGTCGAACGAGGCATGGCCCTAGTCACGCAAGCGGCCGAATCCGGACATACCTACGCGATGAACATGCTCGGGGGAGAGTATCTGTCTGGAGACCATGTCACGAAGGATGAGGCACGCGCTCTAAAATTCATCACGGAATCTGCCGATCGCAATGACGTCTATGGCATGGTCCTGCTTGGCGTCCTATATCGCGATGGTACGGGCGTGCAGAAAGACCCGGCGCGCGCGGCCGACTTGTTTGAAAGGGCACGTGCGCAGGGCCATCCTTATGCAGGTAGGTTGCTAGGGCGCATGGCTCTGCGCGACAAGAGCGCCGACCTGACAACTGTTGCTGGCTGGTATCGGGAAAGCGCCGAACGCGGCGACGCTTGGGGAGCGTTCTTTGCCGCCGAACTCTTGAAGGACAATCCTACGCTACAGCATGACAGTGGTGAGATGGCGCGTCTCTATGCCCTATCTGCCTCACAAAACATCAAGGATGTTTCCGATCAGGCACAGGCTGCACTGGATCACATAGACAACTTGGCGATCGGCAAGGAAGTGCAATTGGCGCTTAAACGAGCGGGGCAGGACGTCGGCGACATCGACGGAAAGCTCGGTGCGCGAACACGGGAGGCCGCAGGTGCCGTTCTGGGGGCTGCTGCGCCTCGTGATCCTCGTGAGCTTCTAATTGCCCTCCTCCATAAGGAATGGATCGAGTCACGACCACGGCTGGACATGCTGGGTTAGAAAGGGAGACGCTACATGCGATCGCTTACCCTCAGGCTACTTCTGGCGACCGCGCTCATACCGCTAGGGGGATGCGGTTCGCTGACGAACGCTGGCGACCCTTCTGTCGCACAGACGTCGCAGGTCAAGAAAGCGCCCCCGGCGAGGAGGGCGGCGGCGGCTCCATCACGTAAAGTGGCTGCCAATTCTAGCAGTGGGCACAGCGATAGCGCCAATAGTGGCAGCAGCGGTGGCGGTGGCAGTGGTGGCGGCAGCACTGGTGGCGGTGGCACTGGTAGCGGTGGCAGTGGTGGCGGTGGCACCGGTGATGGCGGGGGCACCGGCGATGGTGATACCAATCCTTGGTAGAGGATTTGTCCGCGCGACCCCGAATTGCCAGTATCGCGCTACGCAAACTCGTAGGTAAATCCTTCGCCTGACGCGCCGACCGTCACCTTGGAGAGTTTCTCGCCGTCAAGCGAGCGGTTGAGCACGCCGCGGCTGAGTTCCGGCAGCAACGTATTGGTCAGGATCGCGTCTATCATGCGGCCGCCGGACTCGATGTCGGTGCAGCGCGCCTTGATCAGTTCCATCACGCCATCGCCGACTACCAGTTCCGCGCCGTGACTGGTTTGCAGCCTCCGTGCAATCTTGCCGAACTGGTGCCGCGTGATCGCCTCGATCATCGAATCAGACAATGGATAATACGGAATGGTCACCACCCGCCCTATGAAGGCGGCCGGAAATACCTTGAGCAGCGGCGCACGCAAGGCCGCGTCGAGGTTCTCCATCTTCTCGCGCAGCTCCCCGCCCTTGGTTTTTTGCATGATGACTTCGGAACCGACGTTCGACGTGAGCAGGATCAGCGTGTTCTTGAAGTCGATCCGCCGGCCCTCGCTGTCGTCCATCATGCCCTTGTCGAAGACCTGAAAAAAGATCTCATGCACATCGGGGTGCGCCTTCTCGACCTCGTCGAGCAGGATCACCGAATAGGGCCGGCGGCGCACGGCCTCAGTCAGGATGCCGCCCTTGCCGTAGCCGACATATCCAGGCGGCGCTCCCTTGAGCGTCGAGACCGTGTGCGCCTCCTGGAACTCAGACATGTTAATCGAGATCAGGTTCTGCTCGCCGCCGTATAGTGTTTCGGCCAGTGCCAGCGCGGTTTCCGTCTTGCCGACGCCCGACGGTCCGCACAACAAGAAGACTCCGACCGGCTTTTCCGGCGCGCCGAGCCCAGCGCGACTGGTTTGCACGCGCTTGGCAATCATCTCCATTGCGTGATCCTGGCCCACCACGCGCTCGGATAGCGTCTGCGCCAGGCGCAATGCCTTTTCAGTTTGGCTCGTCAGCATCCGCCCCGTGGGAATGCCGGTCCAATCCTGCACCACCGCCGCAACCGCATTGCGGTCGACGGAGAGCAGGATCAACGGCGTCTCGCCCTGTGCTTCAGCAAGCACCGCCATCAATTCCTTGAGCCGCGCCAGATCAGCGGCTCGATCTGCGGTTGGTTCAGTTGCTGTCGCCGTTTCGACTGGCGCTGACTGTGCGGCGTCATCATCATTGGCGGCGACCGGCTCCTCAATTGCTTCGCCCTTCGGGGACGTCTCCGCAACGACGGGATCGAGCGCCACGCCTAGCCCACGTAATCTGGCACGCAATTCGAGGATTTCAGCAATGACTTCCTTCTCTCGATCCCAGCGCCCCTGGGCAGAGGCGAGCGCTGTGTCGGTATCACTCAGTCCCGTCTCGACGCGAGCTTGACGCTCGTCGACATCTATACCGATGGCGGCCTCGCGTCCGATGATACCTTGTTCAACCACCAGCGCCTGCCTTCGGCGCATCAGGTCCTCAACCTCGCCCGGCCGGGAGTGCTGCGAAATGGCGACGCGAGCGCAGGCGGTGTCAAGCAGGCTGACCGCCTTGTCGGGAAGCTGGCGCGCTGGAATATAGCGGTGCGAGAGTTTGACCGCCGTCTCGATCGCCTCGTCGAGGATCTGCACCTGATGGTGCTTTTCGAGCACGCCAGCAACGCCGCGCAACATCAGGATTGCGGCCGCCTCATCGGGCTCGTCGATCTTGACCACCTGGAAACGGCGAGTGAGTGCTGGGTCCTTTTCGATGTGTTGCTTGTATTCGGCCCAGGTGGTCGCCGCGATCGTGCGGAGCTCGCCGCGTGCCAGCGCTGGCTTGAGCAGGTTCGCCGCATCGCCGGTACCTGCAGCCCCTCCGGCGCCGATCAGCGTATGCGCCTCGTCGATGAACAAGATCACCGGCGTCTCGGAGGATTGCACCTCGTCGATAACTGCCTTCAACCGCTTCTCGAACTCGCCCTTGACGCTGGCACCGGCCTGCATCAGCCCGACATCGAGCATGCGCAGGCTCACACCTTGTAGCATCGGCGGAACATCGCCCTCGGCGATACGCAGCGCGAACCCTTCGACCACCGCCGTCTTGCCGACGCCGGCCTCGCCGGTCAGGATCGGATTGTTCTGCCGCCGCCGCATCAAGATGTCGACGATCTGGCGGATTTCCGGGTCGCGGCCGACGACGGCATCGATCTTGCCGTCACGTGCCCGCTGGGTGAGATCTGTTGCATATTTCGCCAGCGCCGACTCCCCTCCCATCGATGGGCGCCGCGGAGCTTCCGCAGAAGGTGCCGCAGCCCCAGTGGCCGATCCCTCAAGCGAGCCGTCGACCACGTCAGCGAAACGCGTGATCACGCCATCCGCGTCGATCGTGTCAAGTTCCGTGCTGATCTTCGACACCAGCCCTTCGAGAACCGGCGTCTTCAGGCATGCGAGGATGATGTGGGCGCTGCGCACCTCTTCGCTACCGAATTGGAGCGTCGCCAAGTTCCAGGCTTCCTGGATGGCGTGAAATATATGGTCGGAGAATTCCTCAATCGAGGTCGCGCCATAAGGCAGCTTGTCGACCGCGCGCGTCATGTCGCTGGCGATGCGGGCAGCATCAACGCCCGCATCGGCCAGGATCATCTGCACGTCCGAGCGATCCGAAAGAACAAGTTGTTCAATGAAATGAACGAGTTCAACGTAGGGGTTACCACGCAGCTTTGCCGCATCAGCCGCCGCCTTGAAGGCGCGCAAGCAGGTGGGGTTGAGCTTGCCGACCAGTTCCTTGCGCTTGAAGCCTTGTGATGCCCTGCGCTGTTGCATGCCCTTTGGTTCCACGGAGTTTCTCCAATGGCCGGACTGCGTTCGCAATAACTTGCCACACAAAGTACGACTTTACAAAGCCGTGCCCAGCTATGGCACCAGGGCATCCGTTGGAGCACCAGGAGCGACGGGAACAATTCGTGCCAGGCTGGTTACCAAAGCTTAAGCGCTTGCCTCGACCAACTTTGAGCGACGCCTGAATTGTGCTAAACCAAAGTGGAGTGGAATACCGGCGACTTCCGTCTTTTGAGACATGGGGGGATGCGTGGTTGATCTTGCTCTTTGGCTCAACCCTTTGAACGGTGAAAACCCGTCAGGGGAAGACTTGCGCAACGATCCGCGCTTCCACGAACTCGAGCGCCTCGTCGAGCCCCAGGTCAACGTGGTCCACGACGAGCGCAACAAGCCTTCATCTCAAGTAAGCATCCCGGTCGATTGGACAGCTGTCCTTAGCAAGGCCGAGGAACTGCGCAGCCATGGGCGCGACCTTCGGCTCCTCACCCTCGTCACCCGTGCGCTTGCCAATGACCAGGGAGTGGCCGGGCTCACCGAAGGCCTGACGCTGATTGGGCGAACATTCGACGAGCATTGGGAGACGATGCATCCCGCGCTGAGGCCGAATGCGCCACCGCGCGAGGCAGCCCTTCGCCGCATCAATGCCCTGCTTGATTTGCAGAACGGCCAGGAGGGTTTGCTTGCAAATCTCCGTCAGATGACATTTTTCGCGCCGCGCGGATTTGGCCCGATCACCGGGCGCGAACTTGAACTGGGTGCGCTTGACGATCGGGTCATGCTGCAGGAAGCGGCGCAAGGGTTGAACAGCATCGAGCGGGCAGCCCTGTCGAGCGCCCACGAACAGCTGCTGGCGAAGTTGCGCAGTGCTTGTGCCGCGCAGGCAGACCTTGCGGGTCCGGCAATGGAGCAATTAATTACCGACACGCGAGCGGCGAGCGTGGCACTCAGCGGCGTCGACACAGCACTCAACAAACGGCTCGAAACCACCGGACCGGCGGTGCCTGACCTGAAGAGGTTTCTCGACAGGATGCTGACCACGCTTGAACGCGGGTCGACCGCGCGCGCCGCGCCCAACGGCACAGCCAAACCCGAATTCACGGAGGCCACACCCGCCACGGCGTCGCCAAATGGCCAC
This sequence comes from Aminobacter sp. P4_H6_2, assembly GCF_056400805.1. Classification (NCBI taxonomy): domain Bacteria; kingdom Pseudomonadati; phylum Pseudomonadota; class Alphaproteobacteria; order Hyphomicrobiales; family Phyllobacteriaceae; genus Aminobacter; species Aminobacter sp. P4_H6_2. Next base: position 305 of record NZ_JBFUKO010000113.1, on the reverse strand, counting down.
GCAGTAGAACCGGCGGCAAACCATATGGGATCAGCCATGGCCCTCCCCGACCGCCTCTCCTCGCGCGACGACGTCGTCAGATGCCTCGACCTCGTCGTTGCCTTTTACGACCGCACCGAGCCGTCGAGCCCGATCCCGCATCTTGCCCGCCGCGTGCGTCGTATGGTGCACATGGATTTCGTTGAACTGATGGAAGATCTCGCCCCCTCAGGGCTGAAGGAATTCCGGCTCCTGGCCGGCGTTCCAGACAGCAAGAAGACGCCTCAGAAGGATGAAAGGTAGCCAAGCATGCCAGCGGAAAGCAA
>NZ_JBFUKO010000112.1:0-11620 GCF_056400805.1 Aminobacter sp. P4_H6_2 | reverse complement strand
GCGCGGGGGATACGACTTTCTCGCGCCGGGCGGTCTCGATCAAAGTGCCGAGCGATGCGGTGACCGTGCGCTCCTGCGGCATTGAGGCGTTCTCGACGAATGCTGCCGGCGTATCCTCTGGCAGCCCTGCTGCCAAGAGTTCCGCCACGGTGTCCGCCATATGCGTCAGGCCCATATAGATGACGATGGGCTGGCCGGTGCGGGCAAGGGCTGCCCAGTCAGGCCGGTCGTCGCTGACAGCGGCAAATCCGGTGGCAAGGATGATTGCGCCATTGACGCCGCGCATGGTCGCGGGAATGCCCGCCGAGGTCAGGCCGCCGAAAGCCGACGTGATGCCGGAAAGCACACGCCAGGGTATGTTCTCCCTCGTCAGCACCAGCGCTTCTTCCGCGCCACGGCCGAAGACGAAGGGATGCCCACCCTTCAGCCGCACGACCTTGCGGCCTTCCCGCGCCAGCTTCACCAGAAGTGCGTTGATATCGTCCTGCGGGATCGAGAGCCTGCCGCCGCGCTTGCCGACGAAGAATTTTTCGGCTTGCTCGGCAATATCAAGGATTTCGGGGGTCACCAGCGAGTCATGCACCAATGCGTCGGCCTGGGCGAGCGCCGACAGCACATCGAGCGTGAGACAGCCGGGATCGCCCGGCCCGGCACCGGCCAGCCAGACATGGCCGGGTTCGAGCAGTTGAGGCTCGTACTTCAAACGTGCAATGGCTTTTTCGAGACTCATGCGTGTCGCTTTCGCCGATGACGCGCGGGCTTGGCCAGCCTATAGATCGCGTCATGAATGAAGAAGATCGTCCGCTCAAGCGCGGCTGGACCACCGGTGCCTGCGCCACCGCCGCGACCAAGGCGGCGTGCATCGCATTGAAGTCGGGGCAATTCCCCGACCCGGTGGAAATCACCTTGCCGAGCGGCCAGAAGGTGGCTTTCGCGCTGGCGAAGAACGAGCGTTTGGACGGTGCGGCCATGGCCGGTATTGTCAAGGACGCCGGCGACGATCCCGATGTGACGCATGGGGCGTTGGTCATGAGCACGGTGCGGCCGGGCAGGCCAGGCAGCGGCATCATTTTCAAGGCGGGCAAGGGCGTTGGCACAGTGACGCGGCCGGGCCTGCCGATCCCGCCCGGCGAGGCCTCGATCAACCCGGTGCCGCGCAAGATGATCGCTGCTGCGATAGCCGAGGTGGCGGGGGAAGGTGCCGACTACGAGGTCGAGATTTCGGTTGCCGGCGGCGAGGAGATGGCACTCAGGACGCTGAACCCGAGGCTCGGCATCCTGGGCGGCATTTCGATCCTGGGGACGACGGGCATCGTCATTCCTTATTCCTGCTCGGCCTGGATCCATTCCATCCATCGCGGCGTCGATGTGGCGCGCGCCATGGGCTTCGACCATGTCGCGGGCTCGACCGGAAACGCCTCCGAGATGGCGGTCCAGAAATTCCACGATCTGCACGAAGTCCAACTGATCGACATGGGCGACTTTGTCGGCGGCATGCTGAAATACATCCGCGCTCATCCGGTGCCAAAGGTGACGATCGCCGGGGGCGTCGCCAAGATGACCAAGCTGTCGCAAGGCCTGCTCGATGTGCATTCGAATAGAGGCTCCGCCGATCTGGAAGGGCTGGCTTCGGTGGCCGCGGAGGCCGGAGCGGACGAAGCGCTTGCCGCGCGTATCCGTAGCGCCAACACGGTGGCCGAAGCCTTCATCGAGGCCAGAAAGGCCGGCGTCGGTATTGGCGATGCGATCGCCAAGGCGGCCTGGCGCACTGCGGCCGCTGCCCTCAACGATCCCGATATCGCGCTCGAAATCCTCGTCTTCAACCGTGAAGGAGAGTTGATGGGGCATGCGCCCTTCGCCTCGTCTCATAACCCGTCGCGGCCCCTGAAGCGGCGCTGATAATAGGCGTCGTAGAGCGAGCTTTCGCGAAAATCCTCTGCAGCCAGCGAGGCGCCCACGAAGATGATGGCGGTGCGCTCGATCGGGTCCTTGGCCAGTTCGGCCGCGATGGTTGACAGCGTAGCGCGGATGACACGCTCGTTCGGCCATGAAGCGCGGAACACAATCGCCACTGGGCAATCCGGGCCATAGTGAGGGGTGAGTTCCGAAACGACCTGATCGATGGCGTGGATGGCCAAGTGAATGGCGAGCGTGGCGCCGGTGCGGCCGAAGCCGGCGAGCGTTTCGCCCGGCGRCATCTTCGACGCGCGACCTGAGATGCGGGTCAGCACCAGGCTCTGGGCGACTTCCGGAATGGTCAGCTCGCGCTTGAGCGCTGCAGCCGCAGCGGCGAAGGAGGGCACGCCCGGCGTCAGTGTGTAGGCGATACCGTGCTTTTCCAGCCGCCGAATCTGCTCGGCGACCGCACTCCACACTGAGAGATCGCCGGAATGCAGACGGGCGACGTCATGGCCGGCTGCGTCTGCGGCGACATACTCAGCTTCGATCTCCTCGAGCGACATCGGAGCGGTATCGACCAGCCTTGCGTCCTCCGGGCAGTAGGACAAAAGCTCAGGCGAGACGATGGAACCGGCATAAAGGCAGACCGGACAGGCGGCCAGGACCTTTGCGCCGCGCACGGTGATGAGGTCGGCGGCACCCGGGCCGGCGCCAATGAAATGAACGGTCAAGTGCTGGCTCCACTGATGGCGATGGCGCAGGTGGCCGCGCCGACTGATATGCGCGGGCCAAGCAGGCTCGAGCCGTCGCCGGCGGCGGCAAGGGCTGAGGCTTCCGAGACGGACGGCGTGCCTGCGGCTTCGAGCGAGGCTTGCGAGCGGCTGAGCGTGCGTGGCTCTGCGGCCTTCAACTTCGTGTCTTCTACGACCAGCAAGGGGAGGTCGAGGGTTCGTCCAGCGGCAATGATGCCTTGTTCGTCTCGCTTGAGCGCGGCAGTGGCGAGCGCTGAGAGTGCGGTTACAGCCAGGCCGTGCGCTTCGAGCGCGGTTTCGATGGCGGACAGAATGTCTTCGTGCGCTGCGCCTTTGCGGCAGCCGATGCCTGCGATCATCATGGCTTTACCCAGCTCCATTGCGTGACCGGCATTGCCGGCCGCCAGCCGGTCATCGAGCCAACAGGGGCGGCGCGGGAGACTTGAAGGCGAATGAGGTCGCCGCCGAGGGCGGCATGGCTTGCGAGCAGCAACGTTTCCATTTCAAGCGTGACGGCATTGGCGACGAGACGGCCGCCGGGACGAAGCGCTGCGATTGCCGCGTCGAAAACGCCTGGCTCGCTGCCGCCGCCGCCGACGAAGATGGCGTCGGGTGTGGGCTGATCGGTGAGAGCTGCGGGGGCGGCGCCATGCACGATTGCGAGGCCGGGCACGCCACAAGCCTTGGCGTTGCGGCCAATACGTTCGACGCGCTCAGCATTGGTCTCGATAGCGACAGCACGCAGCGAGGGATGGCAAAGCATCCACTCGATCGAGATCGAGCCGGAACCTGCGCCGATGTCCCACAACAGCTCGCCGCGCTGCGGAGCAAGCGCCGACAGCGTCATGGCGCGGATTTCGCGCTTGGTGATCTGGCCGTCATGTTCGAACAGATCATCGGCGAGGCCGCAAGCAAGCGGCAAAATGCGAGCTTCCGGAGTTGATTCAATCTCAAGTGCCAAAACATTGAGCGGATTGATTTTTTGGAGGTCGAAGGCCATCGCGTTGGTTGCGCGAATTCGCTCGCTTGGACCGCCAAGAGCTTCGAGAACCGTGAGTTTCGAGCCCCCAAAACCGCTGTCTGCGAGCAGTTTCGCGATGGCAGCCGGCGCTTCGCCGTCCGAGGTCAGTGCGAGGATGCGGGCGCTGGGCTGCAGCAGCGGGCGGATCAGCTCGATGGCGTGGCCGTGAAGCGAGATCGTCTCGATGTCCTGCAAAGACCAGCCAAGGCGCGAGGCGGCGAGCGAAAAGGCAGAAGGGGCTGGCAGTACCCGCATTTCCGCAGTTGGGACCGCTCGAGCCAATGTGACGCCGACGCCATGGAAAAAGGGATCGCCGGAGGCGAGCACGCAGACCTTTTGGCCACGGAGGGCGGTGACGTTGCGCATTTCGTTGTCGAAAGGCGTCGGCCAGGCGTGGGCCTCGCCGTTGATCAACCCGGCTGCCAACGCCAGATGGCGCTTGCCGCCGAAGACATGGGTCGCGGCCGAGATCGCGCGCTTGGCCTCGTCGCCGAGACCCGCTACACCGTCCTCGCCGATGCCGACGACCGTCAGCCATTTATCCATCGGCGTGAAATCAGCAGGCATGATGACCCACCGCATATTGATCTTGGGCGGAACCACCGAGGCGAGGCAACTGGCAGCGCAGCTCGCTGCGCGCACCGGCCTCGACATCACGCTTTCCATGGCTGGCCGCACTGAAAATCCGGTCGAGCAGCCGGTGCCGATGCGCAGTGGCGGTTTTGGTGGAGCGCAGGGCTTGGCCGAGTGGCTTGCCGCGCACAAAATCGACCTGCTGATTGATGCCACTCATCCCTATGCTGCGCGCATTTCGGCCAATGCGGCCGAGGCTGCGCGCCTGTCCGGCGTGCCGATTCTGGCACTGCGCCGCCCTGCCTGGGAGGCGGTCGCCGGCGACAACTGGACGCTGGTAGACGATGCCGACGGAGCGGTGGCTGCGCTGGGTGTAAATCCGCGTCGCGTCTTCCTCGCGCTTGGCCGGCAAGAGATCGCGGCTTTCGTGACTGCGCCCCAGCATTCCTATATCATTCGCAGCGTCGACCCGATCGAGCCGCCGCTCGGTGTGCCCGATGCCACCTACATTCTTGCGCGCGGGCCGTTTCGGGAGGTCGACGAGCGCGCGTTGCTCAAGGAGAATCGCATTGACGTCATCGTCGCCAAGAACAGCGGCGGTGCGGCCACCTATGGCAAGATCGCAGCCGCGCGGGGAATTGGGACCGAGGTGATCCTGTTCCGCAGGCCGGAATTGCCGGATGTGCCATCCGCCTCGACCGTTACCGCGCTGCTCGACCTTATCGATCATTAGTTTGCCCCGACTGCAAAGCGCGGCGTGTAGACAAGCGGACGCTTGCCATCGCGCTCGATGAGACGGGTCTCAGGTGAGCCGATGATGACGCAGGTCGCCATGTCGGCTTTTTCCGCAGCGGCCTCACCAAGCGTGACGATTTCGATCCGTTCGTCGGGTCGGCCGGCGGCACGGCCGAAGATGACGGGCGTCGACGCGGGCAGATGCGCGCGTAGCGTCTCAAACGCGCTGCCGAGCTGCCAAGGGCGTGCCTTGCTGATCGGATTGTAGAGCGAAATGACGAAGCCGGCGGTAGCCGCCGCCACCAGCCTGCGCTCGATCAGTTCCCATGGCTTCAAATTGTTCGACAGGTTGATCGCGCAGAAATCATGGCCGAGCGGTGCGCCGACGCGGGCGGCAACGGCGAGCATGGCGGTGACGCCGGGCACGATGGCGAGGTCGATGTCGCGCCATTCCTTGGGGCCGGCCTCGATCGCCTCGCAGATTGCAGCGGCCATGGCGAAGACGCCGGGGTCGCCGCCAGAGACGACAGCAACGTTGTGGCCGGATGCTGCCATTTCTAGCGCGGCGTTGGAGCGGGAAATCTCCTCGCGATTGTCGGAGGCGACGCGCGCCTGGTCGGGGCGTAGGTCGAGGCGATCGAGATAGGGCTTGTAGCCGAAGAAGTAGCTGGCTTCGGCAACGGCGCTGGTGGCTTCCGGCGTGACCTGATCGGCATTGCCGGGGCCGAGGCCGATGACGACGAGGCGGCCGCTCATAGCTCCGCCCCCGGCTTGCCGGCCCAGCCTGGCACCAGCACGATGGCGAAATAGGGTGCGGTGTCGTCGGCCTTGTCGACAAGCCGCATCGACAGCGTGTTCGGCATTGTGCCGCGCTCGACATAGATGGCGCGGTCGAGCTTGCCGGTGACGTCAAGGGCCTTGCGGATCTTGGGCAGGTTGCGGCCGACTTTCATGATGACGGCGGCGTCGGTGTCGGCGAGGCGGCGGGTCAGCTCGAACTCGCTCATGGTGCCCGGCAGCACCGACAGCACGTCGTCGCCCTGGACGATCGGCACGCCCGTCTGCGACCAGCAGCCGGACATGGCGGTGACGCCGGGGATGATTTCGGTCGGGAAGAGGTGCGACAGCCGCACATGCAGGTGCATGTAGGAACCATAAAACAGCGGGTCGCCCTCGGACAGGACCGCCACAGTGCGTCCCTCCTGGAGATGCGCTGCAACCGCCCGCGCTGACTCTTCATAGAAGCCTGTGATCGCTGCGCGGTAGTCGTCGTGATCCTTGTCGATCTCGGTGGTGACCGGGTAGAGCAGCGGCAGTTCGATGACCTCAGCGCGGAAATGCGCGTCAGTGATGGTGCGGGCGTTGCTGTTGTTACCACGTTTGGCAAAATGGGCGATCACGTCGGCCTCTGCCAGCGCACGCACCGCCTTCAAGGTCAGCAGTTCGGGATCGCCCGGGCCGGTGCCGACGCCGATGAGGCGACCTTTCTGAGCTGATGTCACAGGCCCGGCCTCGCAAGTGCGTTGAGGGCGGCGGCGGTCATGGCGCTGCCGCCGAGGCGGCCACGCACGATGGCATAAGGCACACCATAGGAATTTTCGGCCAGCGCGTCCTTTGATTCGGCAGCCCCAACGAAGCCGACCGGCATGCCGATGATGGCGGCAGGCTTGGGCGCACCGTCACGCAGCTTTTCAAGCAGATAAAAAAGCGCGGTCGGTGCGTTGCCGATGGCGACGACCGCGCCGGCCATTTTATCGCCCCAGAGGTCGATGGCGGCGGCGGAACGGGTGTTGCCGACTTTTTGCGCGATTTCGGCTGTTTGCGGGTCGCGCAGCGTACAGATCACCTCGTTGTCAGCGGGCAGGCGGGCGCGGGTGACGCCGCGCGCCACCATCTCCGCGTCGCAAAAGATCGGTGCGCCGGCCTTGAGGGCTGCACTCGCTGCGGACACGAAGTTTTCGGAGAAGACGAAATGTTCAGCCGCCTCGACCAGGCCGCAAGCGTGGATCATGCGCACGGCAACATCGGCTTCCTCTTCGGAAAAGCGCGAGAGGTCGGCCTCCGAGCGGATGATGGCGAAGGATCGCTCGTAGATGGCCATGCCATCGTGGATGTAGTCGTAGGCGGCCATGGTCATCCTTGTCGTAACGATTGCGCCAAGCGCTTGGCGCCAAGCCGGGCGAGGCAAGCGGTGGCGTCCTCATGCGGCTGTCGCTCGGCGGCGAGAAGTTCTGTGAGCCGGCCAACGCCACGCGCGGCTTCATATCCTGCGGTGTAAGCAGCCGGAAGCCCTTTCGCCGTTCCGCCGACGACAAATGCCGCGCCTTTTTCGTCACCGACGATGGTGAGGGCAGCGCGGCCGGGATGGGCGCAACCCTTGGCGCAGCCGGAGACATGCAGGCTAAGTGTCGGGTCGAGGTCTGGGCCGATGGTTCGCGCGATTTCGGCCGCCACGTCGCGCGCGGCGATCATGCCGGACGCACATGCTGGCGCGCCTGGGCAGGCGGCGATGCGGCTGCGCGGATCGGCGGCGGCAGTGACGAAATCGAGTCTTTTTGCTTCCAAGCGAAGTGCGTCGCAGGCGGGGTGCGTCATGCCCATGAGGAGGAGTGAACGGGCGGGAGCGGGACGGATGCCGGATGCGCCAAGCTTGATCGCGGCTTCGCAAAGGGAAATTAGCGTTTCGGCGCGGGCAGAGCCGAACGGCAGGGCAATGCCGAGGGCGATTCGGTCCTCGCCTAGGGGCAGGATTCCAATGGAAGATGAATCGGTTGAGGGGATTTGCTGGGAAAATGAATCATCAGCTGCGGTGGTTAAGTGGTGATCTTTCGACCCCCCCTCTGTCCTGCCGGACATCTCCCCCGCAAGGGGGGAGATCAGCCATTGCGTCGGTTTCCGCCAATCTCCGGTGTCAGTGTGCCCGGCGGACGTGGCGCTAGGGGTGTCATATTCTGCAAGATCAGGGCACGGAGCACTGACGCCGAAGTGGCCGATCTCCCCCCTTGCGGGGGAGATGTCCGGTAGGACAGAGGGGGGGCGGAAGGAGTGAGACGTTGCCGAGACTTCGATTGCTTCCAGGATGGCGGGCACCGCCAGGTCGCGGGCGCGAGCTTGGCGCCCAAGGGCCGCTACAGTTCCCAGTATGGCGACTGTAGCATGGCAGGCGGCTTCCGCACTGAACTCGCCGACCAAGGTCGCGGCGTCTGCGTCGCCGGCGACTGACAGACGCCAGTGCTGGGCGTCGGCGGCTTCTAACCTGACATCTGCCATGATGGCGTCGAGGCGGATCTGGCCGCGACCGTCCACCACCACGGAGACTTTGGGACCGAGCCGTGCGGCTAGGTCGGCGGCGGAGATTGCCTGGCGGATGGCCGTTGCGAGCGGCGCGGGATCGGCTGTTTCCGTAGGGTCGATCCCCGCAAGTGGACTTGTGTCGACGGGAGCGCCGGTGCGAACCACAATGCCGAGCGCATCGACTTCGGCGGCAAGTTGCGCGGCGCTTTGGGTGGTCAGGCCGCGGATCTGGATGCTGCCGCGAGCGGTAACCTCAACGATGCCGTTGCCATGGCGAAGCGCGGACTCACAGAGTCCGATCAATAGCTTGGGCGCGATTTCTCCAGCAACTGGATTGAGCCGGACGAGCAGTCCGTCGCCTGTCTGCATCGGGGCGGAAAGAGCGGGGCAGGCGCCACGACGTGAGAAGGTGCTCATGCCGCGACCTCTTTTTCCGAGGCTTCGGCGATCAATGCGGCGAGATCGTCGTCGATGGAGTTGCGCAAGGGATGCCATAGGCCGCGACGCCGGGCGGTCGCGAAACGTTCGGCGATGAATTTCGCCGCTGCCGGGTTCTCGCGCAGCATGAAGGCACGCACGGCATCATTGCCGAGATAGGCGTCGTGGACGGCCTCGATCAACGCGCCTGATATGGCGTTGGTCGTTTCGGCAAAGCCGATCAGGCGGTCGACCGTTTCGGCGAACTCCGAGGCGCCGCGTGGGCCATGACGCATCTGGCCGGCGATGAAACGGGCGTTGGTGGCGCGAGCACGTACGACGCGGCCGACGGCTTCCGTGACCGAGCGCGGGCGCGGCTTCTGCGGGTCCGTGGTGTCGAGCACAATGACGTCGGCGTTTTTGCCGAGTGTGGCAAGAGCTGCCGTAAAGCCGCCTATGAAGGCGACGTCGGCGGAGCCTTCGAGTATGTCGCGGCCGGGGTCGTCGCCGGTGTGAACCAGCAAATCTGCTTCGGCGATGCGGCCGGCAAAGGCCCCGGGCGCGGAGACACCTTCACCCTCGGCGCCGCCATAGGCGTGCGAGGCCGCGTCGAGATAGGCGCGGCCGAGTTCGTCACGCGTGGTCCAGTCGCCCGAAGACAACAGGTCCTCAAGGCCCGCGCCATAGGTGCCGGGCGATGAGCCGAAGATGCGTGGCTCGACTTTGCCCGAAGCGCGGGTGCTGGCGGCGAGCGGGTTTTCGTGGTCGTCCTCCTCGCGTGTGGCGACCGCGCGCGCTGCCGCATCGATCAGCGCGATCTGGGTCGGGAACATGTCGCGGAACAGGCCTGAAATGCGCCAGGTCACGTCGACGCGCGGGCGGCCAAGCGCTGCCGGCGGCAACACCTCGATGCCTGTGACGCGGCCGGTGGCGGAATCCCACTGCGGCMGGCAGCCCATCAGCGCCAGGCCTTGGGCGATCTCTTCGCCGCCAGTGCGCAGCGAAGCGCTGCCCCAGAGATCGATAACCAGCGCGCGTGGCCAGTCGCCATGGCCCTGTAGATAGCTGCGCATGATTTCGTCGGCCGCAGCCTTGCCGAGGTCGAAGGCGGTCGGCGTCGGCATGGTACGCGGATCTGATGTGAACAGATTACGGCCGGTGGGCAAAACGTCGGTGCGTCCGCGCGCCGGGGCGCCCGAGGGGCCGGCCTTAACGTGACGGCCGTCGAGCGCGGCGATCAGGCCCTCGCGTTCGCTGGCAGCACTTTGCCTGCGCATCGCGTCGTGTTCGTCGTCTGAGGCGCGACCATAGATGTGCAGGCCATCCTTGATGGCGAAATCCTTGAGGTCGCAAAGCCAGGCGTCGATACGGCGCAGTGCCTCGTCTGGCGCGTCGGTGTTGGCAACGCCGGCTTCGCTGGCGAGGCCTGTCTGGGACGCCATCTCGACGATCAGCTTGGCCAGCCGGTCGCGGCGGCGGCGGTCAAGGCCATCGGCCTGGGCATATTCGTCGACCAGTCGCTCAAGCTTGTGCTGGTTCTCGTCGAGGCCGGCACTGGCAAGTGGCGGCGGCAGGTGGCCGAGCGTGACGGCCGAAATACGGCGCTTGGCCTGGGCTGCCTCACCAGGATTGGAGACGATGAAGGGATAAATGACAGGCAGCGAACCGGTGACGATTTCGGGAAAACAGGTCTGGCTCAGAGCGACAGTCTTGCCCGGCAGCCATTCAAGTGTGCCATGCGCACCGACATGGATGATCGCGTGGACGCCGAGCGACTTTTGCAGCCACAGGCCAAAGGCAAGCAGCGCATGCCGTGGCGGCAGGGTCGGATCGTGATAGTCGGCACGGCGATCGGCCGAGCGACCGCGATCCGGGGCGAGGGCCACCGTGACGTTGCCGAAGGTGGAGGCGCAGAATGGAAAATGGAGTTGCCTCTCACCCTTACCCTCTCCCCTCAAAGACGGGGAGAGGGGGGCGTCGGCGTTGCGGCCGTCTTCCTTCTCCCCGGCGTTACGGGGAGAAGGTCCGGCAGGGGATGAGGGGCGGTGCGATGGTGGAGTTGTTACAGCCTCCAGCGCAGCTTCCCCCCACGCCGCCTCAACCACGTTCCTTGCATCCGTGGGCAGATCAGCGGACTGCGCGAGATAGTTATCAAGCRCCAGTCCATGCCCACCCGCCTCGATCAGGTCGAGCAATTCGCGCGGAGTTTCCGGAATCGATTCAACGCCGTACCCGGCGTCCTTGAGGTCCTGCAGCATGGCCAAGACGCTGTTGGGTACGTCGAGGCCTACGGCATAGCCTGTGCGGCCGGGCGCGCTGGGATAATCGGGGATGAGAATCGCGAGCTTGCGCTTTTCGGGCGGCGTCTCGCGCAGCCTGAGATGTGCCGCGATGCGGGTTGCGACCTGTTCGACACGGTCCGGCTCGGGCCGGTTGGCCAAGGCGCGGAAGCCGAGCGCCGGGTCGAGTTCGCTCTCGGACTTGAATGAGATGGCGCCTGCGAGGATGCGGCCGTCGAGCTCGGGCATGACGACATGCATCGCAAGATCTGCCGGTGCCAGCCCACGCGGGCTACCCTCCCAGGCTTCGCGGCGGGTGGTGGCGACGATCACCTGAAACACGGGAACGCCGGCCCGGTCGAACAGTGTTTCCGCGCCGGGTTCCGCTCCTGAGGCAAACGCTGTAGCCGTGATGATGGCTGATGGCTCTAACGCAAAAAGAGCCGCCTCGACAAAGCTGAGCGATTCCTTGTCCTTCAGGCTTGATACGAAGATCGGGACGGGCCGGATGCCTTGGCGGATGAGTGCGTCGGTCAGTGCGTCGACGGGGGCGACATCGGCTGCCAGCAGCATCGAGCGATAGAACAGGATGGGGACGATATCACCTTCTCCCCGTTCACGGGGAGAAGGTGCCCCGAAGGGGCGGATGA
>NZ_JBFUKO010000111.1:0-11709 GCF_056400805.1 Aminobacter sp. P4_H6_2 | reverse complement strand
GGCAACGACAGTGGTCGTGTTTCTGACAATCGCGATGTTCAATCCGCACATGTACGCACGATACTGGACCGCTCCCGTGTTCTTGTGTTTTGGRTTGGGATTGACCCAACTGCGGGGCGCGACTCGTGTCCAGTTTCGGTCTCAATCTGATGACTTCGGGCCGCCCAGCGGATCGCGCTCCGCAATGTCTGCCTCCACAGCGCCTCGATCACGCATGTCCGACAGCGAACGCGGACCGCACCGCCAGCTGTAGAGGCCGGCGCGCCCAAAACCGAGCATGCCGCGGCATAGACGAAAACCAAGCGTCCGATAAACCGCAGGCCGTACATGTTTCCCTGACCTGACACATCAAGATGTCCTGCGTGATCATCGCTCTCGGCATGGCGAGCCTTGTGTCGCGCGGGCTCTTTCGGCCAGCGACGCGATCTGGCGGTCAGATGAAGACTTGTTGGAATCTTCATCCCGATCTTCACTGCTTGAGGAGAGATCATGTGAAGGTAGTCATTGTTGGTTCCGGCTATGTCGGACTGGTTTCCGGTGCGTGCTTCGCCCAATTCGGCCATACGGTGACGTGCGTCGACAAGGACGTGTCCAAGATCGCCGAGCTGGAATGCGGTCAGGTTCCGATCTTCGAACCAGGCCTGGAATCCTTCATCGCTCACAATGTTCGCGATGGCCGCCTTTCTTTCACGACCAACCTGGCTACCCCATTGGTGGATGCGGACGTCGTCTTCATCGCCGTGGGCACACCTGCCAGGCGCGGAGATGGCCATGCCGACCTGTGCTACGTCTATCAGGCTGCGCGCGAGATCGCGCGTGCGCTCACGAAGAAGATGGTCATCGTCACCAAATCGACCGTGCCAGTCGGCACGGCGGATGAGGTCGAGCGGATCATCCGCGAGGAAAACCCGAGCGCGGAATTTTCCGTCGTTTCCAATCCGGAGTTCTTGCGCGAAGGGGCCGCCATCCAGGATTTCAAACACCCCGACAGAATCGTTGTCGGGGCGGCCGATGACTATGCGCGCGCGGCAATGGCGGAAATCTACAGGCCGCTGTTCCTCAACAAATCGCCCATCCAGTTCACATCGCGTCGATCGGCCGAGCTGATCAAATATGCTTCGAATGCGTTCCTGGCCATGAAGATCACCTTCATGAACGAGATCGCCGATCTCTGCGAAAAAGTGGGCGCCGACGTACAGGAAGTGGCGGCGGGTGTAGGTGCCGACAACCGCATCGGATCCAAGTTCCTTCATGCAGGACCAGGTTTTGGCGGATCGTGTTTTCCAAAGGATACGGTTGCACTGGCCAAGACAGCCCAGGACCATGACAGTCCAATGCGCCTCGTCGAAACCACGATCGCTGTCAATGACGCCCGCAAGCGCGCGATGGCTCGCCGCATCATCCAGGCTGCAAGGGGCAGCGTGCGCGGCAAGACGATCGCCGTCTTCGGCCTTACCTTCAAACCGAATACCGACGACATGCGCGAAGCGCCTTCGATCTCGATCATCCAGGCGCTGCAGGATGCAGGTGCTCGCATCCAGGCATACGATCCCAAAGGCATGGAGCATGCCAAGGAGCTGTGGTCGGACGTGTCCTTCCACGCAAGTCCGTACGAAGCTGCCGAGAACGCCAGTGCGATCTGCATCCTGACCGAATGGGAGCAATTCCGGGCGCTGGATTTCGTGCGCCTACAAACGCTGGTCGCCGAACCGGTGCTTGTCGATCTCCGCAACATCTATACCGCCGAAGATGTGAACAGATTCGGCTTCGCCTACTCTGGAATAGGCTCGGGATCGTTAGCGCCCTACGACGCCGGCCTTGGAAGGATGCGGGGACCGATCGCAGCGGAGTGACGCCACGAAGGGCCTGCCGCCATCAAGCCGCCGTCATCCATCCATGTGTCACGGCGAAATGGACGATCTGCGCGCGCGAATGCAATTTCAGCTTCTCGGTAGCCCGTGCCTTGTAGGTCTCCACGGATTTGACGCTGACAGCGACGCGGTAGGCGATTTCCTTGTTGGAGTAGCCCAGCGCGATCAGGCGCAGCACTTCTTCCTCGCGCGTCGTCAGTTCCGACCCGCCACCAGACATGCGATGAGCCGCTTCGGGCTCGGGCGGGGTCAGCATCTGGCAAGCGGTAGGCGGATCGAGATACAATCCGCCAACGGTCGCCGATCTGATCGCGAGCAACAGGTTCTGACCCCCTGAGCGTTTTTGAACGAAGCCTTTCGCGCCGGCTTGAAGAGCGAGCTCCACATAGCTGCGATCCTCAAAAAGCGTCATGATCACGATGTGCCCGCGGTATCCTTTGGCGATCAGCTGTTCGGTGAGAACGAGACCGCTCATATCTGGAAGCTGAACGTCAAGCACGACCACATCGGGGGCGGTCTCCTCGATTCGGGCTAGTGCGTCGGCTCCATTGTAGGCTTCGCCGACGCAAACGATATCGTCTGACGCTTCGATCAGCGCACGCGCACCGGCGACTACCACCGGATGATCATCGACGAGAACAGTGCGGATCGGATTCACGGGCACAGTCTCCTTTGCGAGTTTCAGTGCGTTTTGACTGGAACAGTCGCTGTAAGGTGCATACCGCCCGACGGAGGACAGCAGATCACCAACTGCCCTCCCCTCTCCGCCAATCGCTCCTGCATATTGACGATGCCGCCCCGGCGGCCTAGCCGTCCATTTTGGTCCTCACGAGCGTTGAGGCCCGGCCCATTGTCCTCAATCACGAGCCTGACCAGTCCCGGCCCGTATTCCAGCCGCACCACGACCTGTGAGGCATTCGTTGCGTGCTTGGCGATGTTGGTGAGCGCTTCTTCCGCGACACGGAATATTGTTTCGGTGGTCGCAAGGTCCGGTTTGGTTCCATGCGTTCGCTCAGCGTGGAAGCGGATGGTTATGCCCGTGTCGTGCTCCCACTGAGCAGTCAGCGCCCCGAGCGCCGCAGCCAACCGGGAACCCATGGGGACACCTCGGCGCTCACCTGCCGCAATAGCTCTGAGCTCATTGCCGAACCGGCTTAGCAGTTGACGAAGATCCACGAAAGCGCGCCTCGTGGATGTATCGGCGATGGTTTGCTCCAGAGCGGCCAACCGAAGTGTTATGCCAACGAGGTATTGCCCGGCATGGTCGTGGAGGTCCCGCGCGATCCGCCGACGTTCCTGCCGCACGGCGTGCTGAACTACGTCCACCTCCGACGCAGTGAAGTCCTCATTGATCATACGAACGGCGCTCGCGTCTACCTCGTGCCCACTTAAGTGTTCATTCGTCGCTTGAACGCTTGGCCGTTCCCACAACGTTCCAAACGTCGAACTTCGATACCGTGGCCGACCGAGGGGCGGCGTGTCTATTCCCGTCTCTGGCTTTGCGGGTATCACCTTCGGCGACGACGACGTGCCATGAAAAACGCAATCTTCAGACCATGGCACCCCGTCACGAGTTCGTTTCGGATTGCGGACGCTTTCACCTCTACCCGGACCTTTGCCATCGTCCGCATCCAATCCGAACATATCTACCCCACCAACATTGACAGGCGCTAACGTGCAACCTGAGGATGCATCTCGGCCTTGCTTAACTTACTTTTACGAGATTTCTTTTGCGATATTTTAGAAACCCCTAAATTAACCTGACAGGACCAAAATGGCAAGTTGCAAACCGATTTGACAGGATTTCTTCCCAGGCTGTCAGGGTTTTCATCCTCCTAAAAACCCCGCATTCGACTAACCTCGCCCACATTCGTCGAGTTGCATAAGACGAGGTTGCATCGCGGAATGGTCATGCACGTGATCACCAACTATGTGGCGAATGCTGGGGCCGAAACGATGCTTTCGCGACTGGTGCGCACTTCGCGAGAAAGTTCGCTCGTAGTCTCGCTAATCGACGTCTCTGAGCGCAACCAGTTGCTGGCAGGCAGTGGTGCGCGTTTCGAACGGTTGCGAATGGATTCCAACGCTAGGGCGGCGACAGGACTCTTTCATCTGGCGCGGCTCATCTCTCGCGAAAAGCCAAGTGCAATCCTCTGCTGGATGTATCACGCCTCGATCGCGGGAGTGTTGGCGCAACGACTGTCTTCGCATTCAGCGCCTTTGTTCTGGAACGTTCGCCAGTCGCTTGACGACCCGGCCGCACTATCCCGGAACACAAGGATCGCACTGCGTTTATGCAAGCATCTTGCGCGGCTGCCTGAGGGCATCATCTACAATTCCCATCGATCATTGGAGCTGCACCGCCGCTTCGGGTTCAAAAACTGCAATGTCGAAGTGATCCCGAACGGCTTCGATATCGTCGAGGATCGGTCAAACGGCATCCCGACACGGACACCGCATGTCTTCGGCATCGCGGCACGGTTCCATCCACAAAAGGACTACGAAACATTCTTTCGCGCAGCAGCTTTGCTGTTAGCGCGGCGGCCTGATGTCAAGTTCGTCGCAGCCGGTGCTGGCGTTGCCCATGACAATGCGGAGATACGAAACATGATGGCGGCGGCCGGGTTGCCCGAGGCCGCGATCGAGCTTTGCGACCAGGTTGACGACATGGCGGCCTTCTATCATGGCATCGATGTCCTGGTTCTCTCATCGCGCACCGAAGGCTTTCCGAACGTGGTCGCCGAGGCGATGAGCCACGGAAAGCCGGTGGTGACCACCAATGTCGGCGACGCTGCCCTGGTCGTCGGCGACACAGGAGCGGTCGTTCCGCCGCGCAACGCGCAGGCCCTTGCCGAGGCAATGCGCCGAATGACCGACCTGGGACACCAAGACTATGCAGCACTTTCGATCGCGGCGCGCCGGCGGATCGAGAACCGGTTCTCGCTGGCGCAGATCGCACATCGTTACGACGAATTCCTGGATCGCCGCGACTGCAGCGCCAGTCTGGGAAAAGCGGAGTTTGGCAAATGACCCTGACGGCCAGGCAATTCTTTCTGGTCGAAAGGCGGCAAGCCGACCCCGTTGTCGAATCCCAGTTCTTCTCCAATCTCAAGATGCGCAACGGTACGTTCAAGTTAACGCAGCCTTCCCGCTTCGCTGCATTGGAGACAGAAATCGGGCCGGCGCTGGCGGAACGGGCAGCGGTCTTCCGGCAGGTGCTCGATGTCGGCGCTTCGACGGGCCTGACGACCATCGAACTCATGGACTTTCTGCGCGCAGCCGGGGCTTGCGCTGAGGTGACCTGTACGGACCTCTTCGTCGAAGCTCATCTCATGGAGATCGCGCCAGGATTTCGCGTGCTCGCGGATGCCGACGGCTGGCCGCTGCAATATGATGTGGCCGGACGGCCGATACGGGCGTGGATCCGAAGGTTGGACTATTTCACGCTGATGGCCGCGCTGCGGCTTTTTACGCGCGCGGCACTGCGCAGTCGGCTGCGGCGCATGATCGCCGAAGGATGTAGCGTTGCCGTCCGGATGGAATCCCGGGACCTGGCGGACAGGAATATTGAACTCGTAGAGAACGACATCTTCGCTCCAACGCCAAGCTTCATCGGCAGATTCGACTTCATCCGCGCTGCCAACATCCTCAATCTGAATTATTTCCCTGTCGAGCACATACGCCACGCCATATCGAACATCCGATCCTATTGCCGCGGGCCCCGCTCCCAGGTGCTGATCGCTCGGTCGAAAGGTTCGCGTCATGACGCGACACTGTTCGAACTTGGGTGGGAGGGCGCCTTCACCGTGCGAGCCCGCGCCGGCAGTGGATCCGAGATCGAGGGGCTGGTTCTTGGCCACCAGCAGAAACGACCATGATGACCGGACCGCACGGTTTTTACCGGTCTCGGCGGCTGAACTCAAATGTGGCGGCACGCGAAGAGCCGGCTCCGCCCGACCCTGACCGGCGTTCAAAGTTCCATCTCAGTGAGAAGCAGCCGGTTCACAGCATGCACGTCGAAGCGATCATGCGCCATCTCGAGGGATCGCTGTCCCATGCGCCGAGCCAGCGCGGGATCATCTATGAGACGCTTCATCGCCGCTGCAAGAGCATTGGCATCGCGCGGAGGAACGATGACGCCGTTTTCTCCATCCACCACCGTATCGCGGCAGCCGGGCATGTCGGTGGTGATGATGGCGCGGCCTGTCGCCATCGCCTCCAGAATGCTGCGCGGTATGCCCTCGCGGTAGAAAGACGGCAGGACAAAAACGCTGCAGGCAGCAAGATAGGGCCGGACATCGGTGGTTTCCCCGAGATACTCGATCCCCGCCTCGGTTGCCCAGCGGTCCACCTCGGCTTTCGAAATCGCGAGCGGGCTTGGATCCAAGGGCCCAAGGATCTGAAATCGCGCTTGCGCGTTCACCTGACGCAGCGCTTTGGCGGCTTCGGCGAATTCGCAAAATCCCTTTTCGCGCAACAAACGCGCTACGATCAAGAAGACGGGGGCGCCGGAGGGCACGTCACTAGGCACGAAGCGGCCCAAGTCCACACCCGAGCCCGGCACGGAAACTATCCGCCCGAAATCAGCGACCATCCGACCGTTGCGAATGTCGGCCGCATCGGCGTCATTGTAGACGAACACCTTGCCGCCGCCGTGCAGGGCGAACCTGTACATCCAGGTGGCGATCCGTCGGATCCACGACAGGCGCGGTCTGTCGGCGTCGCTGAAAATGTAACCGAGTCCGGTGATCAAGGCGTGCCGTTGTTTGACGCCGGCGAAGCGTGCCGCCATCAGGCCATAGATGATCGGCTTCATTGTGTAGCAAAGAATAACGTCGGGGGAATATGTCCGCAACTCCCGCCACAGGGCCATCAGCGTCCGCACATCCTGCAGCGGGTTGAGACCCGTCCGCGCCATCGGGATCTGCACAAAAGACACGCCAATCGCGGCCAGCGCATCGACGGTAGGAAGGTGCAGTTCGGGGCCGTAGGCAACAACCTCATGGCCTCGTTCCACCATCGTTTTGAGCAGGTGGAACCGGAAATTCACCAACGAAACGGTGTAGCTGCAAACCACAGCAATCCTGCGCCGTTCCCTAGGCGCGTGGAAGGAGGAAGAAGCAACTCGCTGCCCCATCGGGTAACGACCTTCATTACGGGCGCCGGCCGCACGTGACAGCTCGCAAGGATATCGGCCCCTAAACGTGGCGTTCGTCCAACAGCGACTGTTTCACACAACGCAGAATGTTTCCAGTTGCCTTGTTTAGCGCGTTTCAAGTCTGAAGATCGGAGGATTGGTATGTCGATCTCAAGAACGTTGCATAAGTTAAGTTGCATTGTTGGGGCAGGAGTAGCCTTGTTGTTGGGGGGGCCGATCGCTTCCAGTTCGGGCGCCGAGCCATCAGCAATGACCAGTTACCTGCTTGCGCCGGGAGACACGATAAAATTCGATATCCTGGATGACGACGAGATTCCAGTCGACTTGCCCATCGCACCAGACGGTGCAATCCAGGCGCCCTTGATTGGAGCTGTGCAAGTGAGCGGGCTCACCTTGTCAGATACAGTCAAGGAACTGGAACGCAGCTACGTCGCCAAGCGGATTTTCATCGTACCAAAGCTCAGCGTGTCGGTAGCGGCCTACCGCCCAGTTTTCGTGATCGGCGACGTCCGCCAGCCTGGCTCATATCCTTTCCAGCCACAGCTGACTGTCGAAACGGCGCTCGGCCTGGCGGGAGGGCAGATTCAGGCGACCACGACCGAGAATCCCGTTCTCGCCAGTGCACGTTTGCGTCAAGAGCTCGACACCGTCGAAGCGGACATCATTCGCGAGGCCTTAGCAAGCGCGCGCGTGACTGCCCAACTCGCCGGCCGAGCGAAGATTCTCGATGAAGACGTCCCGGAGCGGGCGCGTACCTACGTCAAGGGGCCTGTGGCTGAATCCATCCGCGAAGTCCAGAAGCGCATCCTGACAGCCGGGATTGACAGCTTCACCTCGCAAACAACGGTTTTGACTGAACAGTTGGCCGAAGCGAAACGCGGATTTGGCCTGCTCCAGGAACTTTCTGAGAATGCAGCGGGGAACATCGAGTTGAGCCGCGCAGACCTGAAGCGCGCGCAAGACCTGCGAGCGCGCGGCATAAAAACGTTGACCGATGTTTCCAACCTCATGCGCCAGACATCTATGGAGGAGGCCCGCCAGCTCCAGATACTTGCCGATCTCTCGGAGGCCCGTCGCGGAATTGGTGAACTGCAAAGCAAGCTGGCGGATCTGGCCAAGATCCGCAATCTGGAAGCGCTTCTCGAGCTTGAAAAGCACAGCGCCGATTTGGTCAAGTTTCTCTCATCGCGACGCGGCACCGAAGAGCAACTCGTGCTGATCTCGACCTTGACAGCTGAAGAGTTGGCAAGAAACAAGGAAGTGACCCTCGATTTCATCATCCGACGCAACACGGATGGGAGACCAACTGACCATCAGGCGCGGCCGGACACGCTGCTATTTCCCGGTGACGTGCTTGTCGTCCGCATGCACGACCTGGAGGGCAAAGCGGTGGCTGTCTCGCCCACTGTTTCTGCGTCAAGTTTGGCGCAATGAGACATGCGCTCAATCCCGAATCGCCCAGGGCGGGCGGTGGAATGCATTCGCAAGAGGAGCGCGGGCCATGGAGTCGACTGGCCTACCGTCGAGCGTTTTCCGCATCGATTGGCGGGCAAAACGTCGTCGCTCTCTTCGCCTTGCTGCTGGCGGCGCTTCCTGCAGCGCTGACCGCCGTGCTCATCTGGTGCTCGCTTGGGCGGCCGCTGCTGTTCCGTCAGCAGCGGAGTGGCCTGGGCGGCCGTCCATTTACCGTTGTAAAATTTCGGACAATGCGCGATCGGCGCGATGGCGACGGACGGCTCTTGCCTGACAGCGAGCGCGAGATCGCCCTCACCCGCCTTGTACGCCGTCTGCGGCTCGATGAAATCCCACAGTTGGTGGCAATTCTACGAGGAGAGATGAATTTCGTCGGCCCACGCCCACTTCTGCCCTCTACTGTGGCCGCTTTTGGTACCTTGGGGCCTGTCAGGAACTCCGTGCGGCCGGGCCTGACTGGCTGGGCCCAAGTCAATGGCAACACCCGTCTTGCCGATCTCGAGAAGCTCGCTCTCGATATCTGGTATGTCGACTACCGGTCGAGATCGCTTGATGCGCGGATATTGCTTTTGACCGCGACCGTAATTCTGCGTGGCGAAAATATTCGCGCAGCGGCGCTTCGATCCGCCCAGGCTCATCTTGCATCGCGTTCGGGAGGAGAAGTTGTCGGAGACGGTCATCTCATCAACGGGGACGCCCAATGAACATCGCGTTCGTCGGTACCGTTCAATCAYCTGCCGTCGCTCTCGACGCTTTGGCTCGGGCCGGCACGGCTCCGGGTCTGGTAATAACTTTGCCGACGGAGGCGGCAAATCGGCATTCGGATTTCGTCGATATCGCTCCCTTGGCTCGMAAAGCCGGCAGCAGGGTCGAATATACGCTAGATATAAACGACCGCGCGACCATCGAAACACTGATGGCTTTCGACACTGATCTCGTGCTGGTGATCGGATGGTCCCAAATTTGTCGCGACGCTTTCCGGACTGTTGCGCGGTTGGGCAATATCGGATTTCACCCCGGACCATTACCGCGCCTGCGTGGCCGCGCGGTTAYCCCGTGGACCATCCTACTTGGCGAAACCACGACCGCCGCGTCGCTATTCTGGCTCGACGACGGCGTTGATTCCGGCCCGATCTTGCTCCAGGAAACAATCGCGGTTGAAGACGATGAAACGGCCCGCACGCTCTATCTCAAGCAGATTGGTTCGATGGCCCGCATGCTGCAAACAGCAATAGAACTCGTGCGCGCCGGCAATCCTCCGCGGACCGAGCAGGATCATGGCAAAGCGACCTATTGCGCTAAGAGAACTGCGGAGGACGGACGGATCGACTGGAAGCAGCCGACCGAAGCGGTCCTTCGTCTGATCCGCGCAGTCGGCGAGCCATATCCGGGAGCCTTCACCACCTGCCTATCGCGCCGGCTCATCATCGACCGGGCCACTTTCTTTCCGGACTCGCATCGCTTCATTGGCCTGCCCGGTCAAGTTCAGGCCCACACTCCGGAAGGCTTCGCCGTTCGGTGTGGCGATGGCGGGTGCGTGCACGTCACAGCGTGGCGAATGGATGATGTCGCTTTGAGGCCCCGCCTTCATTCTAAGCTCGGCGAACCTGCGTGACGGCCCGACGTTCATCCTCTGCGTTTCTCCAGGCAGGCGAATCTGCAAACGTTGCTGCCTACCCCAACGAGGGATGCAACTGCGCAAAATCCCCTATAGCTGAGGCATTGCCTGACTCAATTGCGCGTCGAGCTTCTTTGCAATCACGTCGAATTGAATGAGGATACCGCCCAAGCTTTAGAATGGGACCATCCTGCTTCAGCCCCGTCCCTCATCAAAACAAAATGCCCAATATTTGCATTCTCGCGTAGGAGCAATGAATGACTTGGGTGGATAATTTTGGACGCACCTTGGTTATCGCCCCGCATCCTGATGACGAAACATTGGGCGTCGGCGGCACAATCGCGCGGCTTGCCAAGGCCGGTCATGAAGTCTTCGTAGCTGTGGTTACCACGGGACAGTCGCCAGACTACTCTGCCGCCGAAACCACCCAAGTTCGTTCGGAAGCGGTACAAGCTCACGCCATTCTTGGTGTGGAAAAAACCTTTTGGCTGGACCTACCAGCGGCGCGGCTGGGCGAAACATCTCATGTGATTCGAAATGCCGCATTGAGAGAACTCATCAAGCAGGTGGAACCCACGACTTTGTTCGTTCCATTCGCCGGCGACATCCACATCGACCATCAATTGACTTTTCTTTCGGCCATGGTCGCCGCGCGGCCGAACCAGACGAAATATCCAGGAACGATCCTGGCCTACGAAACCTTGTCCGAGACAAATTGGAACGCGCCCTATTTGTCGCCGGGTTTCGTTCCCAATGTCTTTGTCGACATCAGCCAGACTTTGGAACTGAAGCTGGAGGCCATGCGGATGTACGGTTCGCAAATCCGGGCCTTCCCGCATGAGCGCTCCACGGAAGCGCTACACGCGCTTGCCACGCTGCGCGGCGCCACAGTGCACAGGCCGTCGGCGGAAGCCTTTGTATTGATCCGCGACGTCGTTTTTTCCGATCAAACGCCCCAGGAGGCCCGTCATGAACCCTTGGCCGCAGCGCACTCCTGAACGATTCGGGCCTTCCCCCAAAACATGGCCCCAATACGACGAGCAGCAAATCGAGGACGTGCTCAAAGTGCTCCGTTCGGGCAAGGTGAACGCCTGGACGGGCTCCAGAGTGCGTGCATTTGAGGAAACTTATGCGGCGCTGCTTGGCCGCAGCCACGCAATCGCCGTTACCAACGGGACAGTTGCACTCGACATTGCTCTGCAGGCAATCGGTTTGCAGCCGGATGATGAGGTCGTCGTCACACCGCGGAGTTTTGTTGCCTCCGCGTCGTGCGTACCCATGGCCGGCGGCGTGCCGGTCTTCGCCGACGTTGATCCTTCAAGCCAGGCCATTACAGCAGAGACGATCGTCGCGGTGCTGACCCCACGCACCCGCGCTATCATCGTGGTCCATCTCGCGGGTTGGCCCGCGGACATGGAAGCGATCACCCGCCTTGCCCGCCAACATGGCATTGTGGTGATCGAAGATTGCGCCCAGGCGCACGGGGCCGAAATTTCGGGCCGGCCGGTGGGAAGCTTCGGAGATATCGCAGCCTTCTCTTTCTGCCAGGACAAGATCATCTCGACGGGTGGCGAAGGCGGTCTATTGGC
>NZ_JBFUKO010000110.1:0-11728 GCF_056400805.1 Aminobacter sp. P4_H6_2 | reverse complement strand
CGTCTGGCGCGTATCGCCCGTCGGCGCGGAAGCCATAACAGGCTCCTTCGCCCAATCCGGCAACCGACAGCACGAAGACACCCTCGCCTTCGCGCTGCAACTCCAGCCTGTCGGTTTCGGTCTTGCCCTCGGCGTCGAAGACCGACACCCACATGCGTTCGGCGGAACTCGACCAGGCAGCGAAACGGATGCCGCTGTCGGTAATTGTCGCGCCCAGCGCAGTGTTGGCGCGACGCGAGTTCATTGGAAAGCGACAGCGAGGCAGTCCAATCTCCCCCCTTGCGGGGGAGACGTCCGGCGGGACAGAGGGGGGTGCGAGAAAACACACCCGATCCAGGATTGGCGGCCTTGTCGCCTTTGGAAGGTGCGCACTTCGCGGATCGCAGGCGCCCTACGTTGCCCCCCTCTGTCCTGCCGGACATCTCCCCCGCAAGGGGGGAGATCAGCCGTCATCCCCAATCTCACGTAATCACGCTCGGCTTGTCGCGACCGGTGTGGCTGCGGATGCCGGCAATGTCTTCGGCCGCCTGGATCAGGTCGGCAAGCGCTGCCTGCGTGTCGAGGCCATGCCGCGCCGGATCGGCCTCGTAGCGCTCGATATAGACGCGCAGCGTAGCACCTGACGTGCCCGTGCCGGACAGACGGAAGACGACGCGCGAGCCGCCCTCGAAGAGCACGCGGATGCCCTGGTTCTTGCTCACTGATCCGTCGACCGGGTCGTGGTAAGCGAAGTCGTCGGCGCTGGCGATCTTCATGCCACGCACGTTCGTGCCCGGCAGCGAGCCAAGCTTCGCCCTCAGCTCATCGACCAGCGCGTTGGCGCGATCGGTCTCGACTTCTTCATAGTCGTGGCGCGAATAATAGTTCTGGCCGTAGGTCGCCCAATGCTTGGCGACAATGTCCTTGGCGCTTTCGCCGCGCACGGCAAGGATGTTGAGCCATAGCAGCACCGCCCACAGCCCGTCTTTTTCGCGGACATGGTCTGAGCCGGTACCGGCACTCTCCTCGCCGCAGATCGTCGCCATGCCGGCGTCGAGCAGGTTGCCGAAGAACTTCCAGCCGGTCGGCGTCTCGTACATGCCGACGCCGAGTTTTTCAGCGACCCGGTCGGCGGCGCCGCTTGTCGGCATCGAACGGGCAATGCCCTTGAGGCCCGACTTGTAGCCCGGCGCGAGATGGGCGTTTGCAGCCAGCATCGCCAGCGAATCCGAAGGCGTGATGAAAATGCCGCGCCCGATGATCAGGTTGCGGTCGCCGTCACCATCGGAGGCCGCCCCAAAATCCGGCGCGTTGGGGCCCATCATCTCGTCATAAAGGTGCTTGGCGTGGACCAGATTGGGGTCTGGATGATGGCCGCCGAAATCCTCGAGCGGTACGAAATTGCGCGCGGTTCCGTTGGCAGCGCCAAGCCGCTTTTCCAGGATTTCCTTGGCATAGGGACCGGTCACGGCATGCATGGCATCGAAGCGCATGCGGAAGCCCGATTTGAACAGGGCGCGCAGCGCGTCGAAATCGAACAGCGTCTCCATCAGCTCGGCATAGTCAGTCACCGGGTCGACGATTTCGACCTTGATGCCGCCAACCTCGAAGGTGCCCAGGCGGTCTATATCGACCGGTGCGACATCGGCGATCTTGTAGCTCGAGATGACCTTGCTGTGGGCGTAGATCGCATCCGTCATCTTCTCCGGCG
The DNA here is from genome assembly GCF_056400805.1 of Aminobacter sp. P4_H6_2. Taxonomy (NCBI): domain Bacteria; kingdom Pseudomonadati; phylum Pseudomonadota; class Alphaproteobacteria; order Hyphomicrobiales; family Phyllobacteriaceae; genus Aminobacter; species Aminobacter sp. P4_H6_2. Next base: position 10,038 of record NZ_JBFUKO010000110.1, on the reverse strand, counting down.
CCGGGCCGCCGTTTTCGGCATTGTATTTGATGCCGAAATCTTCGTGCGGGCCGCCGGGATTGTGGCTGGCCGACAAGATGATGCCGCCAAAAGCCTTGCGCTTGCGGATCAGGTGGGAGGCCGCCGGCGTCGACAGGATGCCGCCCTGCCCCACCACCACGCGGCCGAAGCCGTTAGCCACCGCCATGGCGATGACCTTCTGGATCACCTCGCGATTGTAGAAGCGGCCGTCGCCGCCGACCACCAGCGTCTTGCCGGCAAAACCTTCAAGCGAATCAAACACCGACTGGATGAAGTTCTCGGCATAGTTCGGCTGCTGGAAGACGGGCACCTTCTTGCGCAGGCCCGAAGTGCCGGGCTTCTGGTCGTCATAAGGCGAGGTAGAGACTGTACGAATCATCAGGCATCCCTTTTGGAGAGAAGCTTGCGGTAAAGTGCGGCATATTTCTGGGCGCTTCGATCCCAGGAAACATCCGATTTCATGCCCTGCCGTTGCAGCGAGGTCCAGCCGGCCGGATCTGCATAAAGTGCGTTGGCGCGAAGAATAGCATGCTGGAAAGCGCCAGCATCTTCCGGCGTGAACTGGAAGCCGGTGGCGACACCAGCCGCCACCGCCGCTTCATTTGCATCGATGACGGTATCGGCAAGCCCACCGGTGCGGGCGACGATGGGCACGCAGCCATAACGCAGGCCGTAGAGCTGGGTCAGGCCGCAGGGCTCGAAACGTGACGGAATCAATATGCCGTCGGCACCGCCTTGCAGCAGGTGCGACAGCCCCTCGTCATAGCCTATGACGACGCCGACCCGGCCACGATGCCGCGCCGCGGCCGCCAAAAGCGCGCCTTCCAGCCCGGCATCGCCAGAGCCCAGGATTGCCAGGCGTGCGCCGGAGGCGATAACCGGATCGATGATGGACGCCAGGATGTCGATGCCCTTCTGCCAAGTCAGGCGGCTGACGACGCAATAGATCGGGCCATCTTCACGATCGAGCGTCATGCGCTCCTCGATCGCGCGTTTGTTGACCTTGCGCCCCTTCAAGGTCTTGGCGGTGTAGGTCGCGGCGAGATGCTTGTCGGTCTCGGGGTTCCAGATATCGTCGTCGATGCCGTTGACGATACCGTGCAATTCGTCGGCCCGCAGGTTGATCAGCCCGTCAAGGCCCATGCCGAAGGCCGGCGACCTGATCTCCTGGGCATAGCTCGGGCTTACCGTGGTGACCGCCCAAGCGGCCTGAAGGCCTGCCTTGAGGAAGCCCACGCCGCCATAATATTCGACGCCGTCGAGCGCCATCGCCTGCTGTGGCAAGCCCAGTCCATTGAATATGCTCACGCCAAACTGACCCTGGAACGCCAGGTTGTGCACCGTCATCACCGAGGGCACATTCGCCGCCTCGCCGTAGCGCATGTAGGCAAGCGTCATCGCCGACTGCCAGTCATGCGCATGCACGATATCGGGCCTGTAGTCCTTGATTGCACCCGCGGCGATGTCGGCGCCGACACGACCCAGCGCCGCAAAGCGCCGCCAGTTGTCCTGCCAGTCCGCACCTGTGGCGTCACCATAGGGACCACCTGGCCGGTCAAACAGATGCGGCGCGTCGAGTACCAGCATATCGAGGCCCGCGACCTCGGCGGCGTGCAATGCCGCCTTGCCGCCCTGCAATGCCGTGTATTGATGGAGCGCCTTTTTCTTCTTCAGCCCAGCCATCACCACGGGATAACCCGGCACGAGACTGCGCGTCCGGACCCCTAGCCCAGCGAGCGCCACTGGCAGTGCGCCGGTCACGTCGGCCAGCCCGCCGGTCTTGATCAGCGGAAAAATCTCGGGCGTGACCGAAAGCACCTGCACCAATTACAACTCCAGCCTGTTGATCATGTCCTGGGTGATCAGGCAGATGCCCTTTTCCGAGACGCGGAAACGCTTGGCGTCGAGCTTGGGATCCTCGCCGACGACCAGCCCCTCGGGGATGTGTACGCCGTGATCGATGACCACGCGATTAAGCCTGGCGTAGCGACCGACATGGCAGGCCGGCAGCATCACCACATCCTCCAGCGTCGCGTAGGAGTTGATCCGCGCGCCGGTGAAAATCAGGCTGCGCTTGAGCGAAGCGCCCGAAACGATGCAATCGCCCGAGACGAGCGACGACACCGCCGAGCCGCGCCGACCGTCCTCGTCGTGGACGAATTTGGCCGGCGGCGTCAGTTCGGAATAGGTCCATATCGGCCAGTCTCGATCGTAGAGGTCGAGTTCGGGCGTAATATCAGTCAGGTCGATATTGGCCTCCCAATAGGCGTCRACAGTTCCGACATCGCGCCAATAGGCCTCGCCTTCCGTACTCGAGCGCACGCAGGATTTGGCGAAGCGATGCGCCACCGCTTTGCCGTGCTGGACGATGTAAGGGATGATGTCCTTGCCAAAGTCGCGGCTCGATTCAGGCTCGGCGGCGTCGCGGCGCAACTGTTCCATCAGGAACTTGGTCTTGAAGACATAGATGCCCATCGAAGCGAGCGCATAGTCGGGCTTGTCGGGAATGCCGGGCGGATCGGCCGGCTTTTCGATGAAGGAGATGATGTTGTCCTTCTTGTCGACATGCATCACGCCGAAGCCTGACGCCTCGAGGCGCGGCACTTCGAGGCAGCCGACGGTGACGTCAGCCCCCGCGTCGACGTGCTGTCGCAGCATCAGCTCGTAATCCATCTTGTAGATGTGATCGCCGGCGAGGATGACCATGTATTCAGGGCCATATGCCTCGATAATATCGATGTTCTGGTAAACCGCGTCGGCGGTACCCTCATACCACTGCGTCTCGGAGACACGCTGGCTCGCCGGCAGGATGTCGAAACTCTCATTGCGCTCGGGCCGCAGAAAGTTCCAGCCGCGCTGCAGGTGGCGGATCAGCGAATGCGCCTTGTACTGGGTGGCGACACCTAAACGGCGGATGCCCGAGTTGAGAGCGTTGGACAGCGCGAAATCGATGATGCGCGTCTTGCCGCCGAAATAGACAGCAGGCTTGGCGCGCCGGTCGGTCAGTTCCTTGAGTCGGCTGCCGCGCCCCCCCGCCAGAACATAGGCCATGGCATCGCGCGCCAGCGGCTGGTTTCTCTTGATTTCCATGGCACCCTCCCTGCTCAGTCCGCCACAAATTCAAGCATGATCGTCGCCAGCGGCGGCAGAAGCAGCGTCGCGGCTGCCCCTCCTCCATCCGTCGGCCGTGCGGTGACCACGCCGCTGTTTCCCTTGCCCGACCCGCCATAATCCAGCGCGTCGGAGTTGAAGATTTCCCGCCAGGTACCGGCTTTGGCCAGCGGCACGCGATAGTTTTCGCGCATGATCGGCGTGAAGCTTGAAATGACGGCAATAGGGGCAGCACCCGGCGCCTTGCGCAGCCAGGCAAAGACCGAGTTCGCCGCGTCATCGACGATCAGCCACTCAAAACCCTCGGGTTCGCAATCACGCGCGTGAAGTGCCGGGCGCGAGCGGTAGAGAGAGTTGAGATCGCGCACCAACGTCTGCACGCCTCGATGCGGTGGGTAGTCGAGCAGGTTCCAGTCGAGCGCCTTCGCTTCGTTCCACTCGGCGCGCTGGGCGAACTCCTGGCCCATGAACAAAAGCTTCTTGCCGGGGTAGCCCCACATGAATCCGTAGTAGGCGCGCAGTGTCGCGAACTTCTGCCAGTCGTCGCCGGCCATCTTGCTGAGCAGCGTGCCTTTGCCGTGCACGACCTCGTCGTGGGACAGCGGCAGGACGAAATTCTCGCTGAAGGCGTAAATCAGCCCGAATGTGATCTCGCCGTGGTGATGTTTACGATGGATCGGCTCTTTCGAAAGATACTCCAGCGTGTCGTGCATGAAGCCCATATTCCATTTGAAGCCGAAGCCGAGCCCGCCCTCATGCACCGGTTGCGATACCTTGGGCCACGACGTTGACTCCTCGGCAATCGTCATCACGCCGGGATGCGTGCCATAGACGGCGACATTCATCTTCTGCAGGAAACGGACCGACTCCAGGTTCTCGCGGCCGCCAAACTCGTTGGGGATCCACTCGCCTTCCTTGCGCGAGTAGTCGAGGTAAAGCATCGACGCCACCGCATCCACGCGCAGGCCATCGACATGGTATTTCTCGGCCCAGAACAGCGCGTTGTTGACCAGGAAGGACACCACCTCGCGTCGGCCGAAATTGTAGATCGCGGTGCTCCAGTCGGGGTGGAAACCCTGGCGCGGGTCGGCATGCTCATAGAGTGCCGTGCCATCGAAATGCGCAAGCCCGTGCTCGTCGACCGGGAAATGCGCTGGCACCCAGTCGAGGATGACGCTGATGCCGGCTTGATGGGCGCCGTCGACAAAACGGGCAAAGCCATCGGGGTCGCCAAAGCGGGCCGACGGCGCATAGAGCCCCGTTGTCTGGTAGCCCCATGAGGGATCGTAGGGGTGCTCGGAGATCGGCAGGAACTCGATATGGGTGAACCCAGTCTCGGCGACATAGGGGATCAGCCTGTCGGCCATCTCGTCCCATGACAGGAAGCCGCCATCATCACGCCGCTGCCACGAGCCGGCATGGACCTCGTATATGCTGATCGGCTGGCGGCGATGGTCGGCCGCTCTCCAGTAAGCGCGGTGCGCATCGTCGGCCCATTCATGCGCCTGGGGCCTGTCGGTGACCGATGCAGTTGCCGGCCGAAGCTCGGAGCGGATGGCGTAAGGATCTGCCTTCAGCGGCAGCCTGACACCACGGGCACCGATCAGCTCGAACTTGTAGGGCCGGCCGGGGCCGATATCGGGAATGAAAATTTCCCAGATGCCAATGTCCTGGCGCAACCGCATAGAATGGCGACGGCCGTCCCAGTCGTTGAAATCGCCAACGACCGAGACGCGATGGGCATTGGGCGCCCACACCGCAAAATGAACGCCATCGACGCCCTCATGCGAAATCAGATGCGCCCCGAGCTTGTCGAACAGCCGGAGATGCGAACCCTCGGCGATGAAATAATCATCCATCGGTCCAAGCACCGGGCCGAAACTGTAGGGATCGATAAGCCACCAGTCGCCGCCGGCGTTGTGGGCGTACAGCCTGATCGGCTGGCGCTTGCGGATTGTCAGCTTGCCTTCGAAGAAACCGACATCGTTGCGTCGTGCAAGCTCGCCGCAGGCTTTGCCGTCCAGCGTATGTGCCGTGACGGTTTCGGCATGGGGCACGAAACAGCGCGCGAGGAAGCCCTTGCCCAATTGCTGAAGCCCCAGAACCGCGAACGGATCGCCATGGGTTCCGTTGACGATCGCCTCAACATCGCTGTCCGCCGCTCTTTCAAGCTCCGGTTTCGTTTCGGCGGCGGCGCCGGGCTTCAGCATGTTGCGGTGTCCCCTCCCAGGGTTCTTCGTGAGGTCAGTTCATGCAATCACATCAGGCCGGTACGTTCCAGATTTCTTTGGCATATTGTCGAATGGTGCGGTCGGAAGAAAACCAGCCGACTCGCGCGACATTGCGGATAGCACGCGCATACCACTCCGGGCTGTCGCGCCAGACCGCATCAACCTGCCGCTGGGCGGCCGCGTAAGCATCGAAGTCTGCCGCGACCATGAACCAGTCGTGCTGGTAAAGCCCGTCCATCAGCTCACGGTAGCGCGTGGGATCGTCGGGCGAAAACACGCCGGACGAAATCGCCGCCACCGCCTGCTTGAGTTCTGGCGAACCGTCGATCACCGCGCCCGGCTGATATCCGCCGCTGCGCCGCTGCTCGACCTCCTCGGTGGTCAGGCCGAAGATGAAGATGTTGTCGTCGCCGACATGTTCCTTGATCTCGACATTGGCGCCGTCGAGCGTGCCGATGGTGAGCGCGCCGTTGAGCGCGAACTTCATGTTGCCGGTGCCCGAAGCTTCCATGCCGGCGGTCGAAATCTGCTCCGAAAGGTCAGCTGCCGGCATCAAGATTTCGGCGGCGCTGACATTGTAGTTCGGCACGAAGACGACTTTGAGCAGTCCGCGCACCGACGGGTCGCGGTTGATCACCTTGGCGACGTCGTTGGCCAGTTTGATGATCAGCTTGGCGTTGTGATAGCTCGGTGCCGCCTTGCCGCCGAAGAATTTTACGCGCGGGATCCACTCGCGTTCGGGATGCGAGCGGATCTGGTCGTAGAGCGCCACCGCCTCGATGATGTTCAGAAGCTGGCGCTTGTATTCGTGGATGCGCTTGATCTGAATATCGAACAGCGCCGACGGATCGACCTTGATGCCCAATCGCTCGGCGACGAGATTAGCAAGCCGCTCCTTGTTGGCGCGTTTGACAGCTGCAAACTTCTCCCGGAACGCCGCATCCCCAGCAAACGCGTCGAGCTCCCGTATCGCCTCGATGTCGTCGAGGAAGCGGTCGCCGATAGCTTCCCGCGCGAGGCCGGTCAGGCCGGGATTGCACTGGATCAGCCAGCGGCGCGGCGTGATGCCGTTGGTCTTGTTGTTGATGCGTTCGGGATAAAGGCTGTGGAGATCGGCGAACACCGTCTCCTTCATCAGTTCGGTGTGCAAAGCCGAGACGCCATTGACGCTGTGCGAGCCGACAAAGGCCAGATTGCCCATGCGCACGCGCCGCTCGCCGTTTTCCTGGATCAGCGAGATGCGGGTGATCTGTTCGCCGGTGAAGCGGCCGGTCGCCCGCGCTTCCAGCAGCACTTCGGCGTTGATCGCGTAGACGATCTGCATGTGGCGSGGCAAWAGCCGCTCGAACAGCGGCACCGGCCAGCTTTCCAGCGCCTCSGGYARSAGCGTGTGGTTGGTGTAGSCGAAGGTGCTTTTGGYGATGYCCCAGGCCGTATCGAAATCGAGCCCGTGCACGTCCATCAACAAACGCATGAGTTCAGGCACAGCCACAGCCGGGTGTGTGTCGTTGAGATGGATCGCCGCCTTGTCGGGCAAGGAATTCAGGTCGCCATATTGGCTCAGATGCCGTTGAAGGATGTCCTGTAGCGAAGCGGTGGAGAAAAAATACTCCTGGCGCAGCCGAAGCTCCTGGCCTGCCGGGGTGGCGTCGGCCGGATAGAGCACGCGCGACAGCGCATCGGCCTTGTTGCTCTCGGCGAGCGCACCGATGTGGTCGCCGGCGTTGAACTTGTCGAGCAGGATCGGGTCGAGCGGCATGCCGGACCACAGGCGCAGCGTGTTGACGCGCGCTCCGCGCCAGCCGACTACTGGCGTGTCGTAGGCAACGGCCAGCACGCGGTCGGTGGGCTTCCAGACGTGGCGCTCAAGCCGCCCGTCCTTGGCGGTGACGGATTCGACCGATCCGCCGAAGCCGACCTCAAAAGCACGTTCGCGGCGCTCGAATTCCCACGGATTTCCGTGTTCCAGCCAGGTTTCCGGCAGCTCGACCTGCCAGCCGTCATGGATCTCCTGGCGGAACATGCCGTTGGCATATCGAATGCCGTAGCCATGGGCGGGAATGTCGACGGTCGCCATGCTTTCCATGAAGCAGGCAGCGAGACGGCCAAGACCGCCATTGCCAAGCGCCGCGTCGGGCTCCAGCTTGGCGATGACATCGAACTCGACGCCGAGCGAGGCGAGCGCCTCGCGCATCGCTTCCATCAGGCCGAGATTGGAAAACGCATCGCGCATCAGGCGGCCGATCAGGAATTCCAGAGAGAGGTAATAGACCCGCTTGGCGCTCTGGTCATAGGCCTCCTTGGTCGAAGAAATCCATTCGTCGACGATGCGGTCGCGCACGACCTTGATCGACGCTGTCAGCCAGTCATATTCCGTGGCAACCRTGGCGTCCTTGCCGAGCCGGTATTTCAGCGCGCTCAGAATTTCGGCTGCAAGTGCCTCAGGACTGGTGTCGCCAAGCGGCTGGGGGATATTCGGGGTCACTGCGCGGGTCATGTCGCCTCTCGCATCCTGTTCGGCCACCTAGATGTTTCCTCCCTCGCCGACACCTATCCTCCCGCACTCATGTTAGCCATTAAGAATGCGATCTCAATCGATTTAAACCTCCGCGTCAATATCGCGCGACGCGGAGACTCAGGGTTGTAGCCAACCACTCAGGCGGCGGCGAGCGCCGCCTCCGGCGGGGCCTTGGCTCCGGTCATGAAGGCCACGGCATCCGACATCGTGTATTCCTTTGGATCGATGACGGTGAGCCTGCGGCCGAGCCGGTGGATATGGATCCGGTCAGCCACTTCGAACACATGCGGCATGTTGTGCGAGATCAACACGATCGGCAGCCCGCGCCGCTTCACGTCGAGGATCAGTTCCAGCACGCGACGGGATTCCTTGACACCCAAGGCGGCCGTCGGCTCATCCATGATGACGACCTTGGAGCCGAAGGTGGCGGCGCGCGCCACTGCCACGCCCTGGCGCTGGCCGCCAGACAGTGTCTCGACCGACTGGCTGATGTTCTGGATGGTCATCAGCCCAAGTTCCGTCAGTTTATCGCGGGCGCGCTTTTCCATGGTCGTTCGGTCGAGCATGCGGAACCAGTTGCCCAGGATACCTGGCTTCCTGATCTCGCGGCCAAGAAACATGTTATCGGCGATCGACAGGGCCGGCGACAAAGCAAGGTTCTGGTAGACCGTCTCGATGCCGGCATCCCGGGCTTCCATCGGCGCCTTGAAGTTGATCACCTTGCCTTCGAGACGGATTTCGCCTTCGTCGGGCGTCATCGCGCCTGAGATTGCCTTGATGAGCGAGGATTTGCCGGCACCGTTGTCGCCGATCACGGCGAGGATTTCGCCAGGATAGAGGTCGAAATCGGCCTGGTCGAGGGCGGTAACGCGGCCATAACGCTTGACCAGGCCGCGGGCGGTGAGAAGTGGTTCGGTCGACATTAGCCTGCAACCTTTCTGATCCACTGGTCGATGGCGACAGCGATGATGATGAGCGCGCCGATCAACAGATAGGTCCATTGCGGGTCGGTGCCGATCAGCCGCAGGCCGAGCTGGAACACGCCGACAATCAGCGCCCCAAACAGCATGCCGAGGATCGAGCCACGCCCGCCGAACAGCGAGACACCGCCGATCACTACCGCAGTGATGGATTCGATGTTGGCGAATTGGCCAGCGGTCGGTGAAACCGAGCCGATGCGTCCGATGAGCACCCAGCCGCCGAGCGCGCAGATGAGCCCGGAGATGACGTAGACTGAGATAAGTACCCTGTTGACGCGCACGCCGGAAAGCTGGGCCGCCTCGGGATCGTCGCCGATGGCGTAGACATGCCGTCCCCAGGCGGTGTGGTTCAAGATGTACCAAAGCACCATGACCAACAGCACCATGGCGATCACGCCATAGGTGAGCACGGCATTGCCGAGCTTGAGCGTCGTGCCGAACAATTTGAGGATGGGTGCCTGGGCGTCGATATCCTGGGCTCGGATCGTCTCATTCGCCGAATAGAGGAAGTTCGAGGCCAGCACGATCTGCCACATGCCGAGCGTCACGATGAACGGCGGCAGCTTCATGTAGGCGACCAGCACGCCGTTGACCCAGCCGCAGAAGGCGCCGACGGCAAAGCCGCACAGGATCGCCAGCGACGGCGGCAAGCCGTAGCGGAAGGTGAACTGCCCCATCACCACCGACGAAAGCACCATGATGGCACCGACCGAGAGATCGATGCCGGCGGTCAGGATGACCAGCGTCTGTGCCGCACCGATGATGCCGGTGATGGCGACCTGCTGCAGGATCAGCGTCATCGAGAACGCAGAGAAGAACTTGCCGCCGACGAGGATGCCGAAGGCGATCAGCGAGGCGACGAGCACGATCAGCGGCACCGCCGCCGGATTTGAATGCAGGAAGTGCTGGACCTTTTCTACCGGCGAGCGGGTGTGGGTGTCGAAGCTTGCCACTGACGTGTCGCTGCCCGAGAGAACCTTCTCGAACTCCTGCGGTCGCCCGGCGTTTGCCGATGCGTCAGACATGTCGATTTCCTCCCAATGAGGGATTTTTATCCCTCTTGTAGGAAGGGCGACCAAGGGGCCGCCCTTCGTCTGAAGAGAGTGTCACGCCGTCAGGCGCTCAGATCAACCCCAGCACTTCTCAAGGCCAGACTTGACGTCGATGGATTCAACAC
>NZ_JBFUKO010000109.1:0-11852 GCF_056400805.1 Aminobacter sp. P4_H6_2 | reverse complement strand
CAGGCAAGAGCGCGTCGAGCAGTGCCGCCTCGACCGGCCCCATGTCGTCGCCAAAATCCGACGCGGCCTGAATGACAGCATCTACCGGCCCGATCTTGGCTGCCCATTCCCCAGGTTTGCGCAGATCGTCCAGCAGTGCCGTTGCGCCCGCCGCYTTCAACCGGTCAGCCGAGGCTTCGGAACGGGCCAAGCCGACGACATGATGTCCGGCAGCGATCAGGCGCCGCAGGACATGGCTGCCGATGAAGCCGGTGCCGCCAAGAAGAAATATGCGCATGCGAATGGTCACTTAGCGAATAGCGAATAGCGAATAGCGAATAGTAGATCGGAGAGTTCGCGCAGCAATTCAAGCCGCTTTCCCTATTCCCTACTCGCTCCCTTTCAATCCGCCATCGTTTCCAGGCTGGCCAATCCGACTGGTGCCTCGCCCTCGTCGAACGGCGTCGTCACCTCGACGAATGTGTCGGGGTAAAAGCCGTTGAATCGGGTCCTGAGCGACAGCGAATAAGCGCCGATATGGCCGATCTCGATCCAGTCGCCGGTGTCGATCGTTTCAGGCAACCAGAACGGCCGCGACAGGATGTCGACGGAATCGCAGGTCGCCCCGCACACCTTGAACGGCACGATCTTGCCGACGTCGCCATTGCGCGTGCGGATCGCCGGATCGGGAATGAAACGCGCCGGCAGCGTGATCTTGCCGGTCCAGGAATCCGACAGCGACGCCCAGATACCGTCATTGATGTAGATGCGCCGGCCTTTTCGCAGCAAAACCCGCACGATCAGCGACAGGCAGCGCGCCACGATCACCCGGCCGGGCTCAGCCACCAGTGGCATGTCGTCGAAATTATATTCCTTCAGGTCGCCGCGAAAGCGCGACATGATCTGCCCGATCGAGGGCATCGCCGGCTTCTTGCTGTTGGGGTCATGGCCATATTCGGCCGGAAAGCCGCCGCCGACGTCCAATCCGGCAAGATCGAAGCTGACGCGGTTGCGCACCCAGTCGACCGAAGCAAGCGCCCGCTCATAGGTATCGGGATCCTCGATCTGGGAGCCTACATGGAAGCAAAGTCCGACCTTGTAGCCGTTGCGGTTGAGCCGTTCGGCCAGTTCGACCGCATAGGCAGGTCCCGCGCCGAATTTCTTCGACAGCTCATAGGCCGCCGATCCCTTGGTCTGCACGCGCACGAACACCGTGATCGCGCCTGGGTCGATGTCGAGCGCGCGCACCACGCGGCTGAGCTTGGTGATTTCGTCTTCATGGTCGACCGCAATCACCCTGATGCCATAGGTCTCGAGCGCCAGCCGGATGTCGGACTGCGCCTTGACCGGGTGCATGTAGATCATTTCGGCGTCCGACGAGACCTCCCTCACCGCCGCGAACTCGCCGGGCGACGCCACGTCGAACATCGTCACCCCGGCTTCGACCAGCGCCTTGAGCACGATCAGCTCACCATTGGTCTTGACCGCATAGGCGGTCTTGCCGGGGAACATCTCCATGAAAGCCCTAGCATCGGTTTTCAGCACTTCGGGCCGGAAACAATAAACCGGGGCATCCGGACGGAGCGCCAGTGCTGCCTCGCGCGCATTCTCGAATCGCTGCATGGAAGCTCCTTGTTGCGGGGCGAAATCTAAAGCAAGCCGCCGATGATGCAACCCGCGCGCAATCCAGCGGCCCGCTGCGTCACGTCATCGGAATCGGGTGGCCCTATCAGAGAAGCGCGACTACCGCTTGAATGTGACAAGGCGACGAAGGGAATCAAAATGTCGGCAAGAGACTGGGCCAAGCTTCTGTTGCTGGGCGTCATCTGGGGCGGCTCGTTCTTCTTCGTCCACATAGCGGTGGCCGAAATCGCGCCTCTCAAGCTCGTCTTGTTTCGGGTGATGATCGCCGCCCTGGCGCTTCACGTATATCTGCTGGTGCGCGGCCCCTCCTTCCGCCTGGCTTTGCCGCTGTCTGGAACCTTGTTTGGGCTGGCGCTGCTCAACAACGTCATCCCCTTCTCGCTCATATTCGCCGGCCAGACCGAGATCGGCGCCGGCCTCGCATCGGTGCTGAATGCCACAACGCCATTTTGGACCCTGATCGTCGCCAACATGATGACATCAGACGAGAAACTGAACTGGAACAAACTAGCCGGCATCGCGCTCGGCATTGGCGGCACTGCCGTCATGATCGGCCCCGGTCTTGTTGCCGGCCTCGGTGGCCCGGTCTGGGCCAAGCTCGCGCTGATCGGAGCAGCGCTGTCCTACGCCTTTGCGCTGATGGTGGCACGCAGGCTGAAGGGCGTGCCGCCGGCGATCGTTGCCACCGGCCAGCTCACCGCCTCGACCGTGATGATGATCCCCATCGTGCTCATAGTGCACGGCACCGGCGGCCTGTTTGCGGCGAGTGCGGGCGTATGGGCGGCGGTTCTCGCGCTTGCGCTGTTGTCGACAGCTTTTGCCTATCTGCTGTTTTTTGGCCTGGTCGCGTCTGCGGGCGCCACCAACACCTCGCTGGTCACGCTGATCGTTCCGGCCAGCGCCATCCTGCTTGGCGTGACCTTCCTTGGCGAGCATCTCGAGACGTTCGAACTTGCCGGCATGGCCCTCATCGCTCTGGGACTCGTGACCATCGACGGGCGCCTTTTCAGACGTCGTACGGCTGCTGCCGGCTGAAAGTTTGCCACAATTTCTCCACAACCCTTACGGGCGCATTTGGCAAATAATTCCAAAGGCTAAGACGAGAGATTGCGTCGCAATTCTCACAATCTTGTCGCAATGCAGCACATTTTTTTCTTGTGTGTGGCCGAAATGACCCTAAATTCCGCCCTGTGACTTGCGCAGAGGAGGCTATGCATGGGACTGACTAGGTCAATCAATGCACTCATGATTTGCGCCGCATTCACTTTCATCGGCGCGCTCATTGTTGGAGCTCTTCCATAGGCCGCGTAGACGGCGGAAGACGATAGCACCTCTAGGTGGAAAACTTCGAAAAGGCCGGGATGAAGATCCCGGCCTTTTTGGTTCCGAACCGTCTCAGGCCGCTGCCGAGCTTGGTGCTGCCTGCGAGCGGATACCGATCATGTGGCACACGGCAAACACCAGGTCCGCCCGGTTCATCGTGTAGAAATGGAAGTCGCCAACACCGCGCTCGACGAGGTCATGCACCTGCTCCACTGCAACCGCCGAGGCAATCAGCGCATGCGTCTGCGGGTCCTTTTCGAGCCCGTCGAAACGCTCGGCGAGCCATGCCGGCACATGCGCGCCGCAACGCGAAGCGAAGTTGGCGACCTGCGTGAAGCTGTGGATCGGCAGGATGCCCGGCACGATCGGGATGTAGATGCCGGCCTTGCGCGCGCGCTCGACGTAACGCTCGTAAAGATCGTTGTCGAAGAAGAACTGGGTGATCGCACGCGTTGCACCATTGTCGACCTTGCGCTTGAGCATGTCGAAATCGGTCGCGAAATCTGGGCTCTCAGGGTGCTTTTCGGGATAGGCCGACACGGAGATGTCGAAATCGCCCTGCCCCTTCAGCGCACCGACAAGCTCGGCACCATTGGCATAGCCGCCGGGATGCGGCTGGTAGGCCGCGCCCACGCCCTCCTTCGGGTCGCCGCGAAGCGCCACGAAGCGCTTGACGCCCATGGCCGCGAATTCGGAAATCACCTGGTCGACCTCGGCGCGGCTGGCATCGACGCAAGTCATGTGCGCGGCCGGCGTCAGCGTCGATTCATCAAGGATGCGCTTGACCGTGCGGGCGGTGCGCTCTCGCGTCGTTCCACCCGCGCCATAGGTCACCGACACGAATTGCGGATTGAGCGGCTCAAGGCGCTTGATGGTGTCCCAAAGCCGCGCTTCCATATCGTCGTTCTTCGGGGGAAAGAACTCGAACGAGACTTTGACCCGCTCGCCGATGTTTGAACGCCTGGACAGCTGGTATTGGTTCATCAGGCGGTTTCCCTTGCGGCTTGTATTTCAGGATTGGGGTCGGCGATCAGCAGCCGGCGGTCGCGCGCCAGCCACAGCTTGACGGTGAGGCTCGCCTTGTTCGAGGAGCCGCGCGGTTCGAACTCCTGCGTCTCCTCAAGCTCCAGCCCGGCCTCTGCCAGCCAGTCGGCGATCTGTCGGTCGGCAAAGCCAAGCCGCGCATGCGCATGCTCGGAGCGCAGGAAATCGAGCCCATGGGGGGCAAAATCTACGATCACCAGCCGCCCGGCGGGGCGCAGCAGGCGCGCGGCCTCCTGGATGGCGCGGGCGGGGTCGTCGAGATAGTGCAGCACCTGATGAATGGTCACCAGGTCGAAGGCGTCGCGCTCGACTGGAGGCGAAAAGATGTCGCCCTGGCGCACCTGGGCGTTGGAAATACCGGCCTTGTCGAGATTGGCACGCGCCACCGCCAGCATCTCGCGCGACTGGTCGATGCCGACGCCGCGGCGATAAAGCGGCGCAAAGATTTCAAGCAGCCGGCCTGTGCCGGTGCCGAGGTCGAGCATCGACTGGAACGGGCGCTTGCCGAGCAGCTTCAGAAGTGCGGCCTCGACCGCGCGGTCGGCGACATGCAGCGAACGCAATTCATCCCAACTCGCCGCATTGGCGCTGAAATAGCGCGCGGCGCGCTCCTGGCGCTTGTGCTTCACGTCGTCGAGGCGCTCGAAATCCCGCACCACCTGGCTGTCGGCCTTGTCGATGCCCGACACCAGCCCTTGCACAAAAGCGCGCGCCTGGTCGGCATCGGACAGGCGGAAAAACGCCCAGGAACCCTCTTGATAGCGGTCGATCAGGCCGGCTTCGAGCAGCAGCTTGAGATGGCGCGACACKCGCGGCTGCGACTGGCCGAGAATCTCGGTCAGGTCGGAGACGGTCAGGTCGCCGCGCGAAAGCAGCGTCAAAATGCGAAGGCGGCTGGATTCGGCCGCCGCCTTCAAGGTATCTACCATTGTGTCGAGTGCGACGTGCATCGGCTTCGTTTCTCGCCAAAAGACATAAACATATCTTTATGTGACGAAACGAGTGATTGCAACGCCCAATGTCGCATGCGGGCAAGAAAATGGCGCGACGGTGGGAGGATGCCATGCAGATGTTCGAGCAGCGCGAGGGCGAAGTGGCGCTCACCAACGATCCGGCAGCCATGCCGGGCGACGCCAAGCTTGTCTTCATCGGCAGCATCACCTCACCATGGAAGCTGCGCGAGCATTGCCCCAAGAACATGAATGCGGCTCGGGAAAAGGGCGGTGGCGCAACGCTTTTCATCGATGCGCCCTACCGGCCAGGGCTCGCCGGTCTTGCCGGCTTCAGCCACGTCGTCATCCTCAGCTGGTTCGAGCAGGCGCCGCGGAATCTGATTGTGCAGAAACCGCGCCATGCATCTGACGCCAAAGGTGTTTTCGCGCTGCGCTCCCCTGCCCGGCCCAACCCCATCGGCTTGCATATCGCCGCTATCATTTCGATCGACATCGAAGCCGGGCGCATCGAACTGGACGCCATCGATGCGCTCGACGGCACGCCGGTCATCGATATCAAACCCTATTTTCCATCCGTCGATGCGTTCCCCGACGCCAGCGGCCCGAACAAGGGCAGCCGCTGATGAACCCACCCACCGGGCGCCGCCGCGCCATAGGCAAGGCGCTGACGCTGCTCTTGCCGCTGGCGCCTTACGCCGACACCGAGGCGATCAGGGCGGATGCGCAGGCCAAGCACATGAAGACGCTGCCACCGTCGATTGCGGTGTGGCTGGCGACCGTCGCCCATATCCGCCACGCCCACACCGACTATGAAAAGCTGCTGTCGGAAGGCTACGACCGCGATTCCGCGCGTTTCTTCATCCTGGATGAGATCAATGCCGTGCTCACGCGCTGGCGCGCCACGCGCCTGCTCGATCCCGACGACGAGGACGTGTAACCGAGCAGCCCCGCCTGCCTCCAACCAATTGCCGGCAGGCAGCATTTCTGGTTTGTTAAAAACGGGCGGCTATTTTGCAGCGAGGAGGCAGCAGATGGCGGAAGACACCGAACCATATCGTCACTATCACAAGGACGGCAGCCGGTGGGTTGTCGGCCAGCTTCGGGCTGGCCAGGCCGAAGGTTATTGGGAATGGTTTCGCAAGGACGGCACCAAGCTCCGTTCCGGCCATTTCAGCAGCGGCACCCAGGTCGGCGAGTGGACGACTTATGACAAGTCGGGAAAGGCCTACAAGGTCACCACGATCAAGACGGCGACCGCTTCGCGCAGCGGTCCGCTGACCGACGTCGGCCTGCCACGCTGATGCGTCCCCCTAATAGACCCACTGCTCGGGAACGCGCACTGAAACCTCTTCGCCTGAGGTGATCGTTCCAGGCTTCTCGACCCAGGCGACCAGCCCGCGCAGACGCTTGGCGACCTTCGGGAACAAAAGCGAGCCGGCATCATGGTCGGCCATGCCAGCATGTTCGGCGATCGAGCGTCCGGCGATGCGACACGGCGCATTCTGCCCATCGATCTTGATCGTCACGCCGCGCTTGAAGAACAGCATCGTGCCCGACGGCAGCATCGACAGCATCGGCACGCCGTCGAGCAAAAGGTTTGCGCCGATCCACTCGGGCTTGATCTCAGCCAGGCCCATGCGGTCGGCGACGATCGCCATTTCGTCGGGCGCGACGATCGAAAGCTGGCGCTCATTGCGCATCTCGGTACCGCGCGGATACCATGGCTCGCGCCCGCCGGAGCGTCTGGTGTGGCCGGCATGGAAATCGCCGTCGATGCCTTCGAAGCCGAGCGGCAAGGCTTCCACGGACCGCGTCACGAAGTGATCGAATGGCGCGACATAGACGCCCGCCACCCGACCGCGAAGCTTCCTGCCCGGCAAGATCTCTGGTTCGCCATCCCTGCGCATCGTCGGATCGAGCATTTTTCCGCCTTATGATTTGAGACGGCACCATGCAGATCGGTCAAACGGAAATCCAGACAAAAAGCCTGATCTTCCGATCACCAACGGTGATCCTTTAATGCATTTTCACCAAAGCCCCACCGATCGAATAGCCGGCACCAAAGGCACAGATCAGCCCGAAATCGCCAGGCTTCATGTCTTCATGGTTTTCCTTGAGCGCGATGATGGCCCCGGCCGCCGCTGTGTTGCCCAGCCGCTCCAGCACCATGGGTGCCGTATCCTGGTCGGCCTCGTGGCCGAGCGCCAGCTTCAGGATCATGGCGTTCATGCGCGCATTGGCCTGATGCAGCCAGTAGCGCCTGACATCCGACGGCGTCATGCCATGGTCGGCGAGGAAAGCGGTGATGAAGCGGTGCGCCGCATGCGTCACCTCCTTGAACACCTTGTTGCCGACCTGCTTGATCATATTGCCCTCCATCTCGACGACGGAGGTGTTTTCCTGGCCGGCGCGCAGCAGGAAGCCGAAATTGGTGCGGATATTGTTGGAAAACTGCGTCCAGTTGCGCGTATCGATGATCTCGAAGCGCCCCGGCCGCGTCTCTTTCGGCCCCAGCGCCTCGACGACCATGGCCACCGACGCATCGCCAAAGATGAAATGCGTCTGGCGGTCGCGGAAATTGAGATGCCCGGTGATAATCTCGGGCGTGACGATCAGCACACGCTTCTGCCCGCCCGCACGCACCAGATTGAAAGCGACATGCAATGCCGCCGCCGCTGACGAGCAACCAAGGCTCATGTCGAAGGCGGCACCTTCGATGCCGAGTTCCTTCTGGATCTCGATTGATATGGCCGGATAGGGCCGCTGCTGATGCGAGGCAGCGCATATGACCATGTCGATATCAGCGCCGGTGAGCCCCGCATGAACGAGCGCCTTGCGCGCTGCGGCCACGCCGAACTCCGCCTCGACCGAAAGCGCGTCATCGGCGCGCGGCGCAATGCGCGGGCTCATCCGTTCAGGATCGAGGATGCCGTCGAGCGTGTGGACATGGCGATTCTTGACGCCGGAGGCGTAGACGATGAAATCGCTGTCCGACTTCTTGACCAGGTCCAGACCGGCCGCCTGCCGCCTGGCATTCTCGATGTCGACCCAGATATTGAAGCTTTCGACCAACTCATCATTGCTGATCGAGGCTTCAGGAATTTCAACGCCGATACCGCTGATGATGACGCGATGCATGAAACCGTCCGATGCCTGCAATTTCTCGCGAACCCCGCCTCTCCAAAGGCCTCCCCAGATTCGCTGGCGAACACTCTACGCCAGCCAGAGCGGTTCGAATACGGTGCGCTGGCCGTTATCCGGCTCCGATTGCGATCAGATTTCGGCGACCCGGACCGCGCTTAGCGCGGCTGGCTCTTATCTTCGCTGCGCGACCATGAACAGCCTGGGGAAGCGCAGCAGAACCTTGCCGTTCGCCACTGGCGGGTAGGCCGAAGCGATCTTTGCGGTGTAGGCGGCAAGATAGGTCTGCCGTTCGTCCGCATCGAGCGGATCGATGAAGGGGCGAAGCCCCGTGCCTTTTACCCATTCGACGATGGCCGCGGCATCTGCCAGCGGATGATTGTAGACGCTGTGCCAGATATCCACTCGCGCCGACTGCGGCACAAGCAGGTCATAATACGAAGAAACAGGCGGCAAGGGCGACCGCGCAACGCCTGCAATCTTGGCGCCGAAATTCATGGCGGCAGCGGTTTCGCGCATCAGCACATGCGAGGGCTCGCCGATATTGTCGGGCATCTGCACGGCAAGAAAGCCACCTGGAGCAAGCAGGTCGAGCAAGCGCTTGAGCACTGCCTGATGGTTGGGCAGCCACTGGAAGACGGCATTGGCGAAGATGACATCAACCGGCCCGTCCGGCGTCCAGCTTTCCGCGTCGGCTAGCTGGAAGTCGATATCGGGCAAGCGCTGTCGTGCTTCCGCGATCATGGCCAGCGACGTGTCGAAGCCCGAGATTTTTGCCCCAGGCCAGYGGGCGGCGAGGAGCTCGGTCGAATTGCCCGGGCCGCAGCCGATATCAACCACGTACTTCGGCGTTTCGATAAGGATTTGCGCCAGAAGGTCCCGCGCAGGGCGGGTCCGCTCATCTTCGAACTTCAGATATTGCGAAGCGGACCAGTCTTTCATCGCTGAACTCCAGAGGCGTCGGCAAAAACAAAAACGCCCCGCTGTGGGCGGGGCGTTTCAAGGATTTTAGCGCGTCAGGCGCTTGTGGCTCATCCGGTGCGGGTTGGCCGCATCGGCGCCAAGGCGACGGATCTTGTCCTTCTCATACTCTTCAAAGTTGCCTTCGAACCACTCGACATGCGCGTCGCCTTCATAGGCGAGCATGTGCGTAGCCATGCGGTCGAGGAACATACGATCGTGCGAGATGATGACGGCGCAGCCGGCATAGGCCTCGAGTGCGTCTTCGAGCGCGCCCAGCGTTTCGGTGTCGAGATCGTTGGTCGGCTCGTCGAGCAGCAGAACGTTGCCGCCGTTCTTCAGCATCTTGGCGAGGTGGACGCGGTTGCGCTGACCACCCGACAGGTTGCCGACCTTCTGCTGCTGGTCGCCGCCGCGGAAGTTGAACGACGAGCAATAGGCGCGGCTGTTCACTTCGTGCTTGCCGAGCTTGATGACTTCAGCACCGCCGGAAATCTCTTCCCAGACCGTCTTGGTCGGATCGAGGGCATCGCGGCTCTGGTCGACATAACCGAGCTTGACCGTCTCGCCGACGCGGATGGTGCCGCTATCGGGCGTCTCCTGGCCGGTGATCATCCTGAACAAAGTGGTCTTGCCCGCGCCGTTGGGACCGATGACGCCGACGATGCCGCCGGGCGGCAGCTTGAAGTTCAGGTTCTCGATCAAAAGCTCGTCGCCGTAGCCCTTGTTCACGCTATCGACCTCGATCACCACGTTGCCGAGGCGTTCGCCGGCCGGGATGACGATCTGCGTGTCGGTCGGGCGGCGCTGATCCGCCTTCTCCACCAGTTCCTCATAGGCCTTGATACGCGCCTTGGACTTGGTCTGGCGAGCCTTCGGCGAAGACGCGATCCACTCGCGTTCGCGCCAGATCGCCTTCTGGCGCGAATCGTCTTCGCGGCCTTCCTGGATCAGGCGCTTGGCCTTGGCGTCGAGATACTTAGTGTAGTTGCCTTCGTAGGGAATGCCACGGCCGCGATCGAGTTCGAGGATCCAGCCGGTGACGTTGTCGAGGAAGTAGCGATCGTGGGTGATGATCAGCACCGAGCCCGGATAGTCGCGCAGGTGCTTTTCCAGCCACGCCGTGGTCTCGGCGTCCAGATGGTTGGTCGGTTCGTCGAGCAGCAGAAGGTCAGGCTGTTCGAGCAGCAGGCGGCACAGCGCGATGCGGCGGCGTTCGCCACCCGACAGCTGGGTCACTTCGGAATCGGCGGGCGGGCACTGCAGCGCGTCCATCGCCATTTCGACCTGCTGTTCCAGGTCCCACAGGTTGAGACGATCCATCTCGTCCTGCAGCTTGGCGCCCTCGTCGGCGGTCTCGTCCGAGTAGTTCATCATCAGCTCGTTGTAGCGCTCGATGATGGCGGTCTTCTTGGAAACGCCGTCCATGACGTTTTCGAACACGGTCTTGGCCGGGTCGAGATGCGGTTCCTGCGCGAGGTAACCGACGGTCGCACCCTCGGCCAGCCAGGCTTCGCCCGACCATTCCTTGTCGAGGCCGGCCATGATCTTGAGCACGGTCGACTTGCCGGCGCCGTTCGGGCCCAGGATGCCGATCTTGGCGTCGGGGTAGAACGACAGGTTGAGATTATCCAGCACCTTCTTGGTGCCGTAGGACTTGGTCAGTCCCGACATGTGATAGATGAACTGGCGTGCCACGCGCGCGTATCCTGCTTCTCAAGTGATAGGAGTTGGGCGCTATGTAGGCGATCCCGCCCCAAACGGCAAATGCTTTCGGGGAGCGGTCGCGGCGCGCGGGCGGATGCGAGCCAAAGAACCGCAAGCGCCCCAATCTGGACATTGCATCTGGCGCCKGAATTACCCCACACCACTGCAAAGCAAAATTTAACCATATTTGTCCATCCTTTGGGGATGTTGATCGAGATGGGGACAATCCGGACATCACGCAGCTACGGTCGCTCACCGACCTGATCACCGTTGCGGGGTAACTGGCTTGCTACGCGTTTTATGAGTAAGAACGTTCGCGCGCAGTCCTTGCGCCGCTTGTTGCGCCCACTGCTGATTGCCTCCTTCGGCACGGCCCTTGCCGGCGTGGGTGTATGGTCGATGGCCGGCATGGTCGCGACCAGCAATTCTCGCGCCTTCGCTTCAACCACCTTTTTGCCCAGCCCGCAGCTTGCCTTGGCCGACAAGAAGCAGGCGCGGGCGCCTATCGCCTTTGTCAGCACCAGCAAGTCGCCGAGGCTGATCACGGCTACGGCGCACGCCGCTGTAACGGCAAGCTTGGCGGCCACCACAGGCAAATCCGCCCGCCACCTCATAGTCGCTACCGCCGGCGCGAGCGGCAAATCTGCACGCTTCGACGCCGTCGTTAAAAAAGCCAGCCTGACGCCCCCGAAACTCGCCAGCCTGTTCGGCTACTCCAGTTCCGCCCAGCCGAAGCTTGCCACCGCAACGGCCGAAGTACCCGCGTCAGAACGGTTTGCCTCGACCGACCAGCATCCCACCGTGCTTGCCTATGCCGACCCCTCCCCGAGCGGAGCCGCCGACACCGCGCTGTCTACCTTGCTGGCGACGCCGCCAGAGGAAGACCTCGCGGCGCAGGAGCAAAACCCCGATACCAACGACGCTGCCATGCCGGATTATGCGGACACGCCTTCCGACGGCCCCATGCCCCAGCTGCGTCCGCGTGGAGCGGAAACGGCGAAAACCAACACCCAACCGGTCGAAGAGCCGGCAGCACCGGCTGCCAATGAACCCAAGAAGGCCGACCAGCGCGAGGCACCCAAGCAAACACTCGCTTATGCC
>NZ_JBFUKO010000108.1:0-11872 GCF_056400805.1 Aminobacter sp. P4_H6_2 | reverse complement strand
TATCTTAACCGCATCAAAATGCTCCAAAACACGGCGATATTTGGAGATGTAGTCGGATTGATCGCGAAAGCTGAGATCCCCGTCCGACATTTCGCGGTCCAGCAGATAACCCCGATGACATTCATCGACTACCATGAGATCGTACTGATCGATCGGCGGCGCATCTTCCGCGCTCTCTGAATAGAGGACGCGCCGGACCAAGCCCTGAATTGTGCAGATGTGAACCCGCGTATCCTCATCGGGTGTTACATCGGCCAGGCCCCTCAGACCAAAAATGTCAGTGAACGCCTTGCCGTTCACCACCTTGGTTGTAGTGAATTCGTCCTTGGTCTGTCGTCCGAGCGCGCTCCTATCGACTACGAAGCAAACGCGCCGGAATCGTTTGGCGGAAATGAGGCGGTAGAGCATCGCAATGGCCAGCTTGGTTTTGCCGGTTCCGGTGGCCATCGCCACCAGCATTGCGCGCCGATTTTCCGCCAAACCGCTTTCGACAGCCTCAATGRCTTCCCGTTGATAATGACGAAGAGGAAAGCCAAAGTCGAACGGTTGGGCGACAAGTTCCTTCTGCGCCTGCTCTTTGTTGACCGACAGTCTCTCCAGGATACCGCGTGGCGAGGGCCAGCCTGCAAGGACCTCGGCAGGATTGTTAGGATCGCGCAAATCTCGACGCCAAATTCCGGAAAGGGCCTCAACTTGCTTTAGATGGGGGCGACCATTGGTCGAAAAGGCAAACGGTGCCTTGAAGTCGTACCAAGGGCCGTCCTYTGCAAATTGGGCCTCCTGCATATGGATGTCCGAAGCATAGCGCTCTGCTTGTCTCAGCACTGCCATCACGTTGCGGTTGCGCCGCTTCGCTTCGATTGTTCCCACAAGCGTCATGCCGCAGAAAAGGGCGTAGTCGGCTGGACCGGTCATAGTGGGCCATTCGGCAATCGCACGATTGCGTCCTTTAACCGGACGGCTCCCATTCGAGTAACGAAGGACTTGAGTATTAGCCTCCCAACCGGCTTCTCGCAGCTGCTGATCAATCAGCTGCCTTGTATCAGCCTCGTCAAGGTTGATCTGGTCAGCGGCGTCCCTGGCCAACTCGGCCACGATCTCGGGCGCAGGCGTATCAATGCTGTGGGAGGCTTCAAGAGCAGCTTTGAGCTGCTCAGCAAGTGCAAGACGGCCCTTCTCAACCTCCTCGGCCAGTGACTCCCAAATTGCTCGTTCCTGCCGTTCTGCAGCTGATTGATCCACTGCCGTTCGCCTTTCTACTTCGGCGGCCAATGCCTCAGATTTGAGGCGTTCAGCTTCTGACTGGGTCGCAGCAAGCTCCGCCTTGAGGCGATTCAATTCTTCAACACCCGCAGCATGGGCATCGGCTGGCCGAGCAGGCGGTACGAACGGTCCAAATTTGTCAGCTGGGTTGTGGAACGTGCGGGAGTACCAAATGGCTAGCTGGCGAGCCAGTTTGAGCCCAGTTAGCGCGCTGGCATGGTCATCTGCACCGCCATGTGCGGCCTGATTCCCAGCGATGCGCAATGAGTGAAATAGCTCACCAACTTCACGCGGAAGACTACATTCGAACTTCAAACGGCGAAGGATGTCGGCGAAATTGTCAGACAGCTCGATGACGAGGCCAAAACGTGACGCAGTTAGCTGTGCAGTGAGTTCTGAAAGCTGGCGCAGCTTGATCTGGCAAGTGTTCGGGTCTTCTACGAAGTAGCGCTCTGCAAGCACCCCTAGGCGAAAAACCCGTGGCTCAAGCATCTGAAGAAATGCAAAATTTGAATCACCCCCGACCATGATTACTGAATATAGCGGGTCAGGGATTTTCACCATAGCTTTTCGCCGTGTGCATCCGCCAGCGTTCGACCCGACGATGGTTTATGAATACGGAAAAACGCATAGGTTTGATGGTTGTCGATACTAGGCAAAGCTGATCGGCGTCACATTCAAAACTATGCAACGTGTTTCGGAAGGTGCTCAGGACGCGGCGCACCGTCTCCTGGTCGGGCTCACTGCCGCAGTTGGAAACGCGCCGTTGAGCATTGAGAAGGGCCGTAAGAAATTTCGCCTTGACGATGGAATGGAACAGTGACGTGAACGCTTCGCCGAGCTCAAACACCAAGGGAACGAAGGTCCCACGGCCGGAAGTCTGCAACTCCCTTGCCGATCAGATCTCCTATCCCGGGCAAAGGCCGCCACCCGATTGTATGAGTACTCATGGCCAACGCTGATCAGATCAGCGTGTAACTGCTTGACGGTTCTTGCGGCCTGCCTAATCCTCGTCCGGCAGAAAATCTTAATCTCGTCACGATGCCTCCAGACCCGATGCTCAATGACAGCTTGTCGCCAACAGCAATCGAAAAGCGGACAGACCACTCCCGGCCCCGGAGCGGCTACTGTCGCTATCGCCACTTCCGCGCTCAGCCCCGTTCGACGCAAATGATTTCTCGCCTTCGGCGGTTTCTGAAGTCGCTGAAGTCACTGGTTCGACAATTCGGCGATTTGTCGCGCTGTGTATAAAAGTGCGAGTTGGGACCTGTTACTTCAGCGATTTCGGTGACCACCTCATGTTCCCTTGGACGCGCTCCCTAGCGGCGTCAACTCGCGCTGTTGTGGTCAGGCTTCGGTGGCCGTAAATCGGCTGCCGCCGACCGTGGATCTTCCATTTGCCGTCCGAGGCGTCGGGATTGGGAACGCGCAGGTAGCCGACCTTCTCTAGCCGTTTGGGTATCTGCCGTCGGTTTTTCGGGTCTTCGAGCCAACTCGTAAGAGAGGCGCTCATAGCCGCGTCCTTCAGGTCCGAAAGCGTAATGGCATCCGCGGGGGTTAGGACGTCGGGCTCCGTTTCTAACGCCTTGCTGAGTTTGTCGATTGCGTCCCCGAGCTCGTTCTCTTCGCTCCCACGCTCCGCCTCGACGATCTCCCAGAAGGCTGCGGTTTTGGTCGGAGGGGCTTTTGGATTGAAGCCCTCAAGGTCGAAGGCTGCTAGCAACGCGGCTACATGGGCGTAGCCGTTCTCTTTTTCGTACCACTGGTAAAGCCGGTCGAAATAGGACGGCTCGAGGTCACCCTCCTCGAGGGGTGACCAAGCGACATAGTGCCGGCGGTCATCAGCTGGCAAATAAACGCCATCGGTAAGGTAGTTCGACGTGATGATGACACCAGTTACGTTCGGCACAGTGTGCTCGCGAATATTTTTTTCATCGCAGCGCAAAACATCCGGCGGGGAAGCAGTTAAAGGTTTCAGGTGTTCATAGAAAGCATAGCGGTTGGTCTCGCCGAGGTCGCGCGCTTCGTTAATGCGCAAGATTACCGACTTGGTGAAGCCGTTGAATCGGCCGAGAAGCTGAACCGGCGACACCTCCACAAAATTCCAGACGCCAACAGCGCGGGCCACCGGAGCAAGCAGCGTGTCTTTGCCGATGCCAGGTGCGCCGCCAAGTAGCAACGCATGGTTGATCTTCTCGGCCGGCTTCTTCACCCGATGTGCCAGCCAGCGAACGATGTGGGGGGCGTCGTCGGGATAGACCGTTTGCACGTGTTTCAGCCAGGGTCCGGCTGCTGTCGGGTCGCCTTGTAACAAGATCGGAGGACGGTAGAGGTTGAAGATGGTTGAGCCAGTGCGCTCGATGAAGCCTCCCTCGGCGATGAGGCGGTCGCGTATCAACATAGGCTCGCCTGGGTACCACGAGAGCTGCTCGACCGGGCGGTACTGGTCGAGCCAGGCGGATGCGCTCAAAATGATCTGCTCGCCCTTTTCGTTGAACTTCGGCGAGCCGTCACTGTATTCGAGCGGTATCGGCGGAATTCGCGCGTTCACGCTGCTTGCCGGCCACAATTCGCGGGTCGGGATGAAAATGAAGCGGTGCTGAGGCATGTAGGCAAAGAAATCCTCGCGGCTCACCCCTGGCGCGCTCTCCAGCTTACTCGGTGGCAACTTCGATTGATCTCTGAATTCGTGCTTCATCGCTAGTAGCTCCTACCATGGACGCGGCGATATTCGGCCGCGAAGCGGGCGACGTAGTCCGGGACAGCTTCTGACTTGGGAGGTCCGTGACGGCCCTGCCATTCAGCGAACAGGGCAGCGGTGCGCTGTATAGACGATAGAGCTCACCGCATTCATATCCGCCGTCATCCAAGCACAGCGCGGCTTCGTTCAGGGCATTCCTGGCAAAACGCAGTAGCAGAACGGCTCTATCGATATCGGCCGTAGGCTCGCCTACCATTGTGGTTGACGCACTTATCTCGCCGAGATCCAGTTCGTAGATCATGCGGCCCTCTTGCGCGCCGGTTGAGCAATACGTGGAAGTAACCTCAGCCCACCACGGTGACTGGAAATGAACAACTGCCAGGCGCGATCGTCCTTGGCGGCATCACGCGTGCCAGGAATCCGGCGCAGCCTTCGCGTCGGTTGCACGAGCACACAGCGATCGAGCAACGCGGCGGACCGGAGATTGAAGAGCCAGGCGGTGTCGCGGAGGAGCCAGATAGGAAGATCCAGGGTCAGCAGGTGTTCGATTAGCTGCCGGAACGCCGGCCAGGACCAGGGCAAGTTGCAAATTGGGCAGTCGGCGCCGCGGGCTTCCCTCGCGCTCAAGGTCAGCGCGTCACGCTTGATGATCGACGAATGTCGAGGTGCAATATCGTAAGCCGTTACACAGATATGACCATAGGCCTCCAGATGACGGGCCAACGCCCCATCTCCGGCCGTCGGTTCGACGAAGCGCGTGGCAGGAACGAGAAAACGCAATTGGGGCGGCAGTGCTTCGGCCGGGGTCGCATAAGCGTCCTTTGGAATTCGCGGGAAGTCGCTATGCCGGTCCATGGTCATCAGCCTTCCTCACGCGCGAAGGTCGGCCCGTTAGCATTGACGAGGGGGAATGGATTCTCTGATAGCAACGCTTCGTCGCCCCAAGCATCCCAGCCGGGACGTGCGGGGCCGCGCCGGTTTAGCTCAATCTTTGGGACGTTCGGCCAGAGCCGCTCGATCATCTCCGCAACCGCTTCCGGCTTGGCCGAATGCTCACCCCTTTTTTCGCGAAGTATCGATCGCACTTGGGTCCCTTGCGCCGGTGCGACGGGTTTCCCTTTCGTGCCGACCAGCAGAATCTCGTGCTGGTTGATGAACCAATATCCGGTCCCACCGAGTTCTTTGTCCCAGATCAGGTGGGTCCGATATTGAAAGCCCCACCGCGCCATGACGTGGAGGGCGTCCTCCAGCATCGGTACGGTCGCCCAAATGAACACCACGCAGTCGGCCGCGGCGATGGAAGGTACGTCGCGCGCCGCGATCACCTCGGTGGGCGACGTCGAGTAGTGATTGTCAGCTGCACGATCCATGCCGGTCTCGCGCGACCACGGCTCCCATCGCCACTCGGGGTCGGCCAGAATCACGCCGTATTTCTTGTCGGGAAGTGCCAGGATGCGCCCGGCCAGCATCCGCTCACGCTCGGCTCGCCGTTCCGACTTGGTGGGTTCTACAGGCAGGACAAGCGCCCTCTCGGCCGTTGCCACGCGCCAGATGGCGTCATTGCCATAGCCCGAGACTTTTTCGGCGCGATAAGCATTGACCCGCTCGGCCGACAGCTTCTCCATGAGGGTTGCAACATAGGTGGGGGCTACGTTGTCGAACACCTTCGAGGCGATCGTGCGGACCGACACCTCGGTCCCCTCGCCAAACTTCGTCACGATCCGCGCTGCCAAGCCGGAGTTCTTCCTCGGAAGCGATGGCTGTTTCGACTTGTGTGCCGGCTGGCTGCGACCGCGGTTATCCGTTCTGGCGGCGACGTGCGGAATTTCCGCACGTCCCTCCATATCGCGTCGGACCGAACCAACCGTCTTGTCGTCAACCTTAACCTGCGCCGCTATCTGCCGGTTGCTCTTCTCCGGGCGCGTCTGCAGCAACTTCGCCACAAGGACGCGTTTCTGCTCGCCTGTAAGGTGGCGGCGTTGAAGGTTAAGACTGACTGCAAGTGCCGTGGGATCAGGATCGGTCTCCCAGGTCCGTTCGTCTGCCGGCATACACAGGCGACCGGCCTCGTCGACACAAAGGAGGCCGAGTTGCTCGAGAGCATTGAGCCGATTTCGTCCATCGATGAGCCAGATCTGGCCGTCCTCGTCTCGCCACGTCACAATCGGAACGAGGATACCGTTCGACTTGATGTCGTCGACAAGCTCAGCGAAAGCATCCGCCTCAAGTGAGGGAAACAGGTCGGTCGCCGGATGCATTTTGAAGGAGTTGCGCCAGATGGTGGCGGTCATCGTAGACATCCCTCCCGATTATTTGCCGATTTAAGGACTAAAACTCGGCACCACAGCCTTTGGCGCGTCGAGCGCCTGGCTGACAGCGCGCGTGGCGGCATCACGTAGGAGTCGGAGGGGACATGTTCGAAATTCGTATCGAGCTGGCCCACGTTCCGATCMTCCTTTCACGCGGGAATGTCGGCGACGACGGGCGTGAACTTCGCACGCGGGAGCGCGCGCATGTAGCGGTCAAGGTCGTCGTAAAAGATGATCGTGCGCGAGCCGCTCTTGTAGGCCGGAAGCAGGCCGGCGCGCATGTGCTTGTAGAGCTGAGCGCGGCTTTGACCGGTGTAGCGAACCGCCCCAGGGACATCGGTGGCAAGCGGGTGTCGCAAGGCTGCCGGGCCGGGCGAGAAAGTGGCTGGGTTGTTGGACAGCGTGGCCATGTTGTCTCACCTTGAATGAGCCAACACGACCAATAGACGCGATTTCACGCGTGTAAACGACACCAAGTGCCGAAAAATTCGATGCGATTATTCGGCTAGCACGAACGCCTTGAAATCAGGCCAGCGCTGTTCGACGACAGCTTTCTTGTTGCGATAGATTTCCAACAGGTGTTTGACGCCCGGAACCTTCCTACTAGGGTTTGCCGATCTCACCTCATCACGGACTATCGCGGCTGCACGACCCACGACGTCATAGTCGCGCTCATCGTTGTTGCGCAGGCGCTCAATTTCACGATGAATCAGAAAGGCGTACTTCAGCGCGCGCTCATCCGCTGGTGGCGCACCTCGCTTACGAAGCGGCTTGGCCATTGCATCTAAAATCTTGCCGAGATCATCCGGGGCAAGTGACTGTCCATTTTCTACGAGCCAGCTCAGTGTCTCGACCGTTATGATGCCAGCGCGGGCCATGGTCTCGGCAATTGTTGCGATGCGACGCTTCCGTTGGTCTGCCTTGACTCTTTTCATCCGTTCGGACCAACGCAAACAGATGTCGATATTTGCTCCACCAGTCGGCTCCGCGACGCGCCTTGCCGTGTAAGGTCCTTCCTTCATCGCTTCCGTGCCGTCGCCTCTTGCGTTCGAGCCAACCTCCACAATTCCAGGTAAGGATGCAGCACTCACAGCACGCCCTCCAAGTTGAGCTGACTATCGGCCGAGGCTCCCGGCCGCACACTGTCGTTCATCTTGCCAACCAAGGGAACAACAGCGCGAACGGCGAGATCATCCATCGCGCTGGTTATCGCCGAGGCATAGTGTCGTTCGATGACCACGCTTGACGTGTCGTGAAGGCTTGCAACCAACCGAATTGGCAGTCCAGCTTTGAGCATACGCACGATGCTGGAATGCCGGAGGCTGTACGGCACGGTGTCTGCCGGTAATCCTGCCCGCTTCAGAATCGCTTGCCACGGCCGCGCCAGCTCTGCTGCATGCAGCCATGGCCCGCGCGAACAACGCTCCC
Source organism: Aminobacter sp. P4_H6_2 (assembly GCF_056400805.1). Classification (NCBI taxonomy): domain Bacteria; kingdom Pseudomonadati; phylum Pseudomonadota; class Alphaproteobacteria; order Hyphomicrobiales; family Phyllobacteriaceae; genus Aminobacter; species Aminobacter sp. P4_H6_2. Next base: position 4,171 of record NZ_JBFUKO010000108.1, on the reverse strand, counting down.
AACGCGGCAGCGCAAACTCTGTCGCCTTTGTTTGCTGGTGACGCCAACGCTCCAACAACGGTGCGTTCGACCGCCGGCCTGCAACTGCAGGCCGGAGCGCCTGGATGACATCCTGTCCAACTCGGACCGCAATATGACTCGCCTTCTTGACGCCACGCCCCTTTCGGCTGGTCGGCACCATCAAGCGGCTGTGGCCGATCTGTAGATCGGCGACACGCATTCGGATGATCTGGCTGAAGCGTGCGCCGGTGCTGGCAAGCGCGAGCACCAGCATCCACAGGTCACCATCCCAGCCCAGATCCGCATCGACCCCGCGCGCGGCATCAATAATCCGGCGGACGTCGTCGTCGGGCAATGCGGCGCCGTCACGGGCCTGTGGTGACGACGCTTCGGTGATGGCTAGACCGTGTTTTACGACGATCGAGAATTCCGGAGGCAGGACGGAACGATGTTTCCGCGCAGCCATGTTCAKCGCTGCCTTGAAATCATTGGCGACTCGACGAATTGTTGAAGGGGCTATGCTGGCAGACCGACGATCGAGCCAGTTGCACAAGTGATGTTCATTCAACTCGTGAAGAAGTTGGTCGCCAATCTCGTCGGCCAGCACATGAAGCCTGAGCCTGTTGCGCGCGTCTCTCCGGGCAAGACCTTCGGCATTCTCACGTGCGTCGCGCATGCCGACATAGGCTTCCACTGCCGTCCGAACCGTCGGCGGCGCACCATTTACAAAGGCACGATCTGTTGTGTGCCAAGATGCGATTCGCGCGACAGCAGCCTTCTTCGCCTGTTCAAAGTCCAAGACTGTGCTGCCGTTCGCCTCCAGGAAATCGTCGACGATACCGATCTGTTCCTCGCGGTAGCGCTTGTTGCCCAGCGACTCGATAACAACCCAAACACCACCCCTGCCCTTCTTCCTATAGCCAAGCGCCGCCATAGGCCCGAGCGACCTGCAGTATGGTTTTTTGCGCGGCGCCAGCTGCCGGCGAGCGTTCCGCGTTGTGATGGGCGTTTCGACCCTTGTTCGTGCCATCTGAGCTTTCGCTTTTGGTCCCGAAATCAGTCCCGAAATACACCCGTAGCTGGCGCGACACAAGTGTAGACGTGAAATCTAATATCCAAGCAATTTCAATTCATTAGATTGAAAGCCGGTGGACATCTATGGACACCCGGAGACCGAGTATAGCGCCCTTTCACGGCGGTAACAGGGGTTCGATTCCCCTTGGGCGTACCAGGTTTTTCAAGCATTTAGCTTGCTGAAGCATCCATCCAATAGAACCTTTCCTAGCTCTGAAGCCAGCCCCTGCGAGCCTGCCTTGCAGCAGGACAGCGACAAAAGCCATTTGCAAGCATTCCGGCCCAGCTGTGCCTGAAAAGATGCGCCGCGGCTTCAGATTCTTGGTTCTGGCCGTATCTCGAATCGCTTGTGGCTTGTTCGCGCGACAGATGCCGAATCATGGATCAAAGATGACGGCGCTGATCGRCTTTCGATTCTCTGAAGACATGACGAGCCGGCGAAGCGTCGCGCGATCGACACCGAACCGCCGGCGTGATCGCCGGCAAAATCCCGATCTCACAGGCTCGCCTCGCAACATCGCTCTTCATGGCACGGGTAGCAAAGGCGTAGGAGCCGCGGAGAGCACGGACCGCAACAGTTCGTTTCCGCCCGACCACAGGATTTGTAAGCCCAGACAAAACAGAATGAACGCAGACAGCCGCACGGCGATGTCGGTGCCGCCCGGGCCGAGAAGCCTTTGGATGCGGTCCGCATAAGCGAAGCAAAACAAAATGGACACCGCCAGCACCGCAATGGCGCCAAGACTCGCCAAGACGAACATGATCCTGTCTGCGGGACTGGTGATCGTCGCATCTGAAAGACCGATGCTGATAACGACCGCGATCGAGCCAGGCCCCGTGGTCAATGGCAACGTTAGTGGATAGAAGGCCTGATCGAGCAATTTGGTGCGGTCGACCCCTCCTGCCGACGCCTGCATCTCCTTTTGGCTTCCTTCGTTGAGTAGCTTCCATCCCGATACGGCAACGACGAACCCTCCTGCGACGCGAAGGATCGGGATGGAAATCCCGTAAAACTGCAGAATGAGCGCGCCAAGGAGGAACGAGCACACCAGAAGGATAAGCGAATTCAACGCGATACGCCGAGCAAGGACGGCKCGGAGTTCGGGAGTTGCGCCACCTGTCAATCCGAGGAAAACGAGGGCCGAGCCAGGCGGATYGACAACCGGAAAGATCGACGCGAGCACCACAACGAATGTGTGGATGGCCGCGTTCATTCAGGCAGATCCACGTCGATCGAGCACACCACGCGAAAGCCTGGGATGCCTCTGAACACATCGACAAGCTTAGCCGCGTTGGCCATTTTCGCGCCTTTCAAACCGTGAGCAATGCCCCGACTTCCTGGCTGTGGTAAAACAAACCATACATGGATTGGCGGCAGGTTGCCACCGCCGCAACCTGAGCAGCGGCGCAAGACCAATCTAATCCGCAGCGCCCATCCCTGGAAGAGACACCGTTGGCCAGATCCGCCCCGCGCAAATCGCAAAGCGGCGGATCGAAGAAAAAAGAAGCGGCTACTCCTTCGCGCGCCGGTGATGCGCCCTCGACTGCGGCGATTGTGGAATCAGCGCGCCCCGCAGCATTTCTTGAATTTCTTGCCTGATCCGCAAGGGCACGGATCGTTGCCGTTGCGCTGCAGGTAGYCGATCAGCGGCAAGAGCGCAGCCGAAGGCAAGAGTGCCGCCGTGAACGCCGCTAGCTTGGCCGAAAATCCAGGCACTACCAGGCGACGGCCGGATTTGAATCCCCGCCATGCACGCTCTGCAACATCCTTCGAATCAAGCTTGGGCAAAATTTTGAATAGTGCCGTCTGACTGGCGCCTGACCGCTCGAGAAACTCCGTCGATACTGGTCCAGGAGCGACGCACGTAACCGTCACGCCGGTCTTGCGTACTTCTTGATGAAGCGCCTCCGAAAAGGTGCGCACAAAACCTTTGCTGGCATAATACAAGGCCATGTAGGGCCCAGGCGTGAAACTGGCCACCGAACCGAGGTTGAGCACCCCGCCGCGTCCCCGCGCCACCATGTCAGGCAGAAACCTCAGCGTCATGTCGCTGAGGGCGCGTATGTTGAGATCGATAATTCCGAGCTGGTCATCCATGGGCAGCGCGATCGCCGCACCACGCAAGCCATAGCCGGCACTGTTCACCAGCACATCGCAGAAGAGACCTTTCGTGGCGAGGAAGTCCTCCAGACGAGCCGAAGCCTCAGGTGCCGACAGATCCAGCTCGAACGTGAATGCCTCGCCGCCCGCATCGCGCACATCCTTTGCGGCAGCAGCCAAGCCTTCAGCAGAACGCGCAACCAGCACGATCATAGAACGTTCTCGAGCCGCGACCTTGGCTATTGCCCGACCTATCCCACGGGACGCGCCGATGACCACGACGGCTGGTCTGAACTGTTCATCTAGGCTCATGCACCTGCACCTGAAGCCGCCTTAGCGGGCACAGCTCCAATTTGAGCGATATCTTGCACTTCATTGGCCACGGCGTTGTTCAGGATTTCTTCGAACCTCACCAGCGCGCGCGCGACATTGGCCCCATCCATGACCCTGTGATCATAATGGATGCGGACATCCACCGATCCATCTTCGCCGATCGGACCGTAGTTGAGCAGCGTAGTCAAAGGCGTCAGCGGATTGAGCGACTCGGCACCAAGACCGGAATAGACCGAAAGCTGAAAGGTGCCGAAAAAACGGGCCCGCTGCCGCCCAATGTTGAGCCCCAGCCACATAAGCAGCCATCTTATTGGCGCAGGCGCTCGCGCCATCTTGAGCGCGCGCCGGAAGTCCTTGATTTCCATGACGGGAAGTGATCGCGCGGCGTGGAAGGATGCTTCAAGTTCGGCGATCGAGCAGCTCTCTGGACACCTGATCATGCTCAGCAAGACGACCCGCTCACCATCGTGCTCGCGCTCATGGGCGACCGAGGCCACGCTGACCGGGAATTCATAGAGCTGCGGCCTGGGCAACTTGATGTAAGCACGCCGCAGATCCGGCATCTCGTGCGCCAGCAGCGCATATCCCTTGAGGAACAGCACAGTCCACGAAGACCGGCTCTGCTGCGCCATCCTGGCGGCTTGCAGCGGTCCGAGGTTCATC
>NZ_JBFUKO010000107.1:0-11993 GCF_056400805.1 Aminobacter sp. P4_H6_2 | reverse complement strand
CGGCTGGCCCGGGTGTCGATGATATCGACGATCCGATGAAGTTCGTGGTCGTCCGCAGCAGCACTCCATTTTGCGAACCCAATTGCCCGGAATTCATATGGGCACGCGGCGCGATAGAGGCAGGCACGCCGGCCGCCTTCAAGAAGATACTGAAGCGGATCGGAAACAAGCGCTTGCCGATCGTCATCAGTTCGCCCGGTGGAAGTGTCGATGCGGCGTACAAGCTGGGGCGAATGATCCGTGAGCGGAAGCTGGATGTAGGTGTTGGCAGCGCCTACCTGACCGCATGTCCCGCTGCCCAGCCGGATTGCGAAGCACAGCAGAAGAAAACCGGGATCTATTCGGGCGTTATCGTCGACTATGGCGTCTACTGTAACTCGGCATGTCCACTGGTGCTTGCCGGGGGCGTCAGGCGGCTTGCCGGTCCAACGACTTATGTCGGCGTCCATCAGATCACGACTACCTATTCCAGGGAAACGATCCGCTACCGGGAGAAGTACAAGATCGTGAAGGGTAAGAAGCGGGTGATCGAAAAGAAGATCGTCAGCCGCAAGAAGGTGGGCAGCTACCAAACGACAAAGCTGTCAAAGTCCAGCGAGCGGGCTTTTCTCGCCTATCTCAAGGAAATGGGGGTCGCGAAGTCCTACTTCGCCGCGGCCCAGGGAACGCCTGCCAAGGACATGCGTCAGCTCTTCCGGTTGGAAATGTTTGGCATGAACCTCACGACAGGCGACGAGCCTGCCGGCATTTTCGCGAGGGCAGGGCTGTGCCAGACGGGGCGGCCTGCGGAGAATTGCGTAGGGGGGGTAGTCTTGGCTGCCAAGCCCGCGAAGCCCTATCCGAAAGCGATAATTCCGCCGAACTCGCAGATGTGGTTTGCCGTTGTTCGGTCCAGCGAATCTGGCTGCGAACCAGATTGCCCAGAATGGATATCGGCTGAAGGCGATATCGATCCCAAAGCCCTTTCGCGCTTCGAGACCATTTTGAAGGCCCTCGAAGGGCGAAAACTACCGTTGGTCGTGTCGTCGAACGGTGGCGACGCGGAAACCTCGATCGCCTTGGGAAACGTGATTCGGGAAAACCGCCTGGATGTCGCAGTCGGCAGTACGGTTTTTTCCGGCTGCAAGCCCCGCTCCAAGGATTGTGTCGTGACGGCAAAGACAGGGGCGCCCTATTTCGGCAATGCCGTTTCAGGTGGTGGCGAATGCACCCGTGACTGCATGTTGATGCTGGCTGGAGGTAAAACAAGGCTCGCGGGCTATGGAACATTCGTTGGCTGGGAGACCGGGGACAAGCCTTCTGAAGCGGTGCTAGCTGCTTATTCGGGGCAGGTGAACGTAAAGACGGAGTCATTCGACTCTGGCCCACCGGTCAAGCTCGATGACTATGCTCAGTATCGTTTATTGCAAAGAGGCCTTCTGACCCGCATTAGCGCGGTGGATTTACTCGTCGACGGAGCTATTTGCCGTACGATCCCGACGCCAGGAAACTGCAGAGCAGCTAGCCTCGGCGAGTTCCCACGATAGCGCTCCCCATATGCCTTCAACCGAGTCCTAGGGATGGCGGACATCGCCATGCCCCGTTGGTCCGAAACCGCAGCTGTGAATGTTCACAACATGCTTCATTGCGCTCTTTACAGACGCGTCGGAAATCCTTAGGAAGCCGGTGCTGCGCAGTTGATGCGCGGCGCGATGCACGGGCATAGCTCAGTTGGTAGAGCGGCGGTCTCCAAAACCGCAGGTCGTAGGTTCGAGCCCTGCTGCCCGTGCCAGTCTTGCCAGAACTCGCTAATTCAGGCATAAGAGACTTTCGATAGCCGGAACGGAACGACTGGATGGTTCCGAAGCGGCGTTTAAACGTAAAGCTGCACCCTGCCACTTGCGTGGAAAGAGAATCGGTTTTATGTAGGCGAAACAGACACGCGGCGCGTGGAGCTGGGGATCCGGCTTTACGCGTCCGAATTGCATGGGCGGAATGTTTGCGCTGATTCGGCGCGGATTTCCTCTCAGGTAGCGGCATCTCCCGGTCACGGGATCATCCAGAAGTCCGGTCAACGGACGTTGAAAGCAGAGCGGCACATGGCGAAAACCACGAACCCCTTCACCTTTCTGCAGCAGGTAAGGTCGGAAACGGCGAAGGTTACGTGGCCATCACGGCGCGAGACGATGATCTCCACGGTCATGGTCCTCGGCTTTGCGATTATTGCGATGATTTTCTTTTTTGCTGCAGACCAGCTGATGGCTTTCGCCGTCGAGCAGATCTTGGGCATGGGCCGCTAAGGCTGCGAATACGGAGAATTCCTGAGATGACTGCGCGCTGGTATATCGTCCACGCCTATTCGAACTTCGAAAAGAAGGTCGCTGAGGACATTGTGCACAAGGCCAAGCAGAAGGGCCTGAGCGAGCAGATCGAGCAGATCGTCGTTCCGACTGAGAAGGTTGTCGAGGTTCGGCGCGGCCGCAAGGTCGACGCCGAGCGCAAGTTCTTCCCGGGCTACGTGCTGCTGAAGGCCCATTTGACCGATGCTGTTTTCTCGCTCGTGAAGAACACGCCGAAGGTTACTGGTTTCCTTGGTGATTCAAAGCCGGTGCCGATCACCGAGGCTGAAGCCCAGCGCATTCTGAATCAGGTCCAGGAGGGCGTCGAGCGTCCCAAGCCGTCGGTCACTTTCGAGATCGGCGAAGCGGTTCGCGTTTCCGACGGTCCGTTCGCGTCGTTCAACGGTTTCGTCCAGGAAGTGGACGAGGAGCGCGCGCGCCTCAAGGTGGAAGTTTCGATCTTCGGGCGTGCTGTGCCTGTCGATCTCGAATTCGGTCAGGTCGAAAAGGGCTGATCGAAGCGCCCGTCGCCGGTTTCGGTGGTGGGCAGTGTCAGGCGCATGCCTGGCGCAAGCATGGTGGGAGAAGAGGCGGCTTAGCCGGTTGTCTTTTTCGCACCACCGAACTGCAACCGCCGGGTCCTCCGGCATAAAACGAAAGCAGGAAAGAGATGGCTAAGAAAGTTGCGGGCCAGCTCAAGCTCCAGGTTTCCGCGGGTTCGGCGACACCGTCGCCCCCGATCGGTCCGGCGCTTGGTCAGCGTGGCATCAACATCATGGAGTTCTGCAAGGCGTTCAACGCGCAGACCCAGGAGCTCGAGAAGGGATCCCCGATCCCGGTCGTGATCACCTATTACCAGGACAAGTCGTTCACCTTCGTCATGAAGACGCCACCGGTGGCCTACTTCCTGAAGAAGGCGGCCAACCTCAAGTCGGGCTCCAAGGAGCCGGGCAAGATCAAGGCTGGCGAGATCAGCAGCGCCAAGGTGCGCGAGATCGCCGAAATCAAGTTGAAGGACCTGAACGCGAACGATATCGAAGCCGCCGTCAAGATGGTCGAAGGCTCGGCTCGTTCGATGGGCCTGGAAGTGGTGGGCTGAGATCATGGCTAAGATTGCAAAGCGCGTTTCCAAGTCCCGTGAAGGCATCGATGCGGACAAGGCTTATGGCCTTGGCGAAGCACTCGAGCTTTTGAAGGCTCGCTCGTCGGTCAAGTTCGACGAGACCATCGAAGTCGCCATGAACCTCGGCGTCGACCCGCGCCATGCTGACCAGATGGTCCGCGGCGTGGTCAACCTGCCGAACGGCACGGGCCGCACGGTCCGCGTCGCGGTTTTCGCACGCGATGCAAAGGCTGACGAAGCCCGCGCCGCTGGCGCCGACATTGTTGGTGCGGAAGATCTCGTGGATATCGTCCAGAAGGGCCAGATCGACTTCGACCGCTGCATCGCCACCCCCGACATGATGCCGCTGGTCGGTCGTCTCGGTAAGGTTCTCGGCCCGCGCGGCATGATGCCGAACCCGAAGGTCGGTACCGTGACCACCGACGTCGCAGCAGCCGTCAAGGCTTCGAAGGGCGGCGCTGTTGAGTTCCGCGTCGAAAAGGCCGGCATCATCCACGGCGGCGTCGGCAAGGTCTCGTTCGACGTCAAGGCGCTGGAAGAAAACATCCGTGCTTTTGCTGACGCCGTGAACAAGGCCAAGCCGGCTGGCGCCAAGGGCGTGTACGTCAAGAAGGTGTCTGTCACCTMGACGATGGGCCCAGGCCTCAAGATCGACCTCGGCACGCTCGTCGCGTCGTGATTGTTTGAATTGGGATCTGCCAGCAATGGCATGGTCCTGAAAAGAATTCCGGGCCTCCGGGCCCGGATTTTTCGGAAGTTGGAAACAACTTTCGAAATCCTGTCCGAGATTGCAGGCGGTCCAAGCGACCCTTGGTCCTTAATTCGAATGGGCCTGCATGAGACGGGGTGAAGACCAGACAAAGGAGCCTTTGCTCCAATGAAAGGTTCGAACCGTGTTTGCCTTTTGTCTGCGCATCGCGCCGGGCCGCAAGCCCGTCAGGTGTGGCGAAAGGGGGCAGGATCCTCGAGCGCCGTTCGGGTGATCTGGAATTTCTGGATTAGCCGCCCGGCAAAAGGCAACCCGACCGCACACCCCGCAAATGGGAGGCGGTCAACTGGAGATAGGCAGTGGACAGAGCGGAAAAACGCGAACTCGTCACGGGCCTGAATGACGCGTTCTCGAACGCAGGTTCAGTCGTCGTGGCCCACTATGCCGGTATCACCGTCGCGCAAATGAACGATCTTCGCGTGAAGATGCGTCAGGCCGGCGGCACCGTCAAAGTCGCGAAGAACCGTCTCGCCAAAATCGCTCTTCAGGGCACGGAATCCGAAAGCATCATCGATCTGTTCAAGGGACAGACGCTGGTTGCCTATTCGGAGGATCCGATTGCAGCGCCGAAGGTCGCGTCCGACTTCGCCAAGGCCAATGACAAGCTTGTCATCCTTGGTGGTTCGATGGGCACGACCTTGCTGAACGCCGATGGAGTCAAGGCACTAGCCGCGCTCCCGTCGCTCAACGAGCTGCGTGCAAGGCTGGTTGGCATGATCGCCACCCCGGCTACCCGGATCGCCCAGATCGTCAATGCGCCAGCGGCTTCGGTCGCGCGCGTCATTGGCGCTTACGCCCGGAAGGACGAGGCGGCATGAGGCCGTTCCTCGCTATCATCAACACTCGTTCGAACTGATTGAAGGAATAGATAAATGGCTGATCTCGCAAAGATCGTTGACGACCTGTCGGCCCTGACCGTCCTCGAGGCGGCTGAGCTGTCGAAGCTTCTCGAAGAAAAGTGGGGCGTTTCCGCCGCTGCTCCGGTTGCTGTCGCTGCCGCTGGCGGCGCTGCTGCTGCTCCGGTCGAAGAGAAGACCGAGTTCGATGTCATCCTGGCAGCTGCCGGCGACAAGAAGATCGAAGTCATCAAGGAAGTCCGCGCCATCACCGGCCTGGGCCTCAAGGAAGCCAAGGACCTCGTCGAAGGCGCTCCGAAGCCGGTCAAGGAAGGCGTTTCCAAGGCCGACGCAGAGAAGCTCAAGGCTCAGCTGGAAGCAGCTGGCGCCAAGATCGAGCTTAAGTAAGCTCACGGTTTCGGTGGGCGGCCCAATCGCCGCCCACCGGCTCCCGTGACCCGGGGGATTGTGGGGAACCTATTTCCTGATGGCCGCAAGCGGCTTTCAGGAAACGGGTTTTCGCCCGTTTTGGATAGGCCGCCGCCGAGGCGGCGCGAAAATGCAAGGTGAGCATTAGCGACGCTCACCCCAAGTAAAGGCAGCAAGGAGCGACGATGGCCCAGATCCAGACTTTCAATGGCCGCAGACGCGTACGCAAGTTCTTCGGAAAGATTCCCGAAGTTGCGGAGATGCCGAACCTCATCGAGGTTCAAAAAGCATCCTACGATCAGTTCCTGATGGTGGACGAGCCCAAGGGCGGTCGTCCCGATGAAGGACTGCAGGCCGTTTTCAAGTCGGTCTTTCCGATCTCTGACTTCTCCGGCGCGTCGATGCTGGAGTTCGTCAAGTATGAGTTCGAAGCACCGAAGTTCGACGTCGACGAGTGCCGTCAGCGCGATCTGACCTTTGCTGCGCCGCTCAAGGTGACGCTGCGCCTCATCGTGTTCGATATTGACGAAGATACCGGCGCGAAGTCGATCAAGGACATCAAAGAGCAGGACGTCTACATGGGCGACATGCCGCTCATGACGTCCAACGGCACCTTCATCGTCAACGGCACCGAGCGCGTCATCGTTTCGCAGATGCACCGTTCGCCGGGCGTCTTCTTCGACCACGACAAGGGCAAGTCGCACTCGTCGGGCAAGCTTTTGTTTGCCGCGCGCGTCATTCCTTACCGTGGTTCGTGGCTCGACATCGAGTTCGACTCCAAGGACATCGTCCACGCCCGTATCGACCGTCGCCGCAAGATTCCGGTGACGTCGCTGCTGATGGCGCTTGGCATGGACGGCGAGGAGATCCTGTCGACCTTCTACAACAAGATCACCTACAAGAAGTCGGGCGATCACTGGCGCATTCCGTTCTCGGTAGAGCGTTTCCGCGGCCTCAAGGCCGTCGGCGATCTGGTTGATGCCGACACCGGCGAAATCGTCGTCGAGGCTGGCAAGAAGATCACCGCGCGTCAGGCCAAGCAACTTGCCGAAAAGGGCCTCAAGGCGATCAAGGCGACCGAAGACGATCTCTTTGGCAGCTACCTCGCCGAGGACATCRTCAACTACGGCACCGGCGAGATCTTCCTCGAAGCTGGCGACGAGATCGACGAAAAGACCTTGAAGGTTCTGCTCGCGGCCGGCGAGGAAGAGATCAAGATCCTCGACATCGATCATATCAATGTCGGCGGCTACATCCGCAACACGCTCACGGTCGACAAGAACGAGAGCCGCCAGGACGCGCTGTTCGACATCTACCGTGTCATGCGTCCGGGCGAGCCGCCTACGCTCGATACCGCCGAAGCCATGTTCAACTCGCTGTTCTTCGATAGCGAGCGCTACGACCTTTCGGCCGTCGGCCGCGTCAAGATGAACATGCGTCTCGAGCTCAACGCGGAAGACACAGTGCGTGTCCTGCGCAAGGACGACATCCTTGCCGTGGTCAAGACGCTGGTCGAACTGCGTGACGGCAAGGGCGAGATCGACGACATCGACAATCTCGGCAACCGCCGTGTTCGTTCGGTCGGCGAGCTGATGGAAAATCAGTACCGCGTCGGTCTGCTCCGCATGGAGCGGGCGATCAAGGAACGTATGTCCTCGATCGAAATCGACACGGTCATGCCGCAGGACCTGATCAACGCCAAGCCGGCGGCTGCCGCCGTGCGCGAGTTCTTCGGTTCCTCGCAGCTGTCGCAGTTCATGGATCAGACCAACCCGCTGTCGGAGATCACCCACAAGCGTCGTCTTTCGGCGCTTGGACCTGGTGGTCTGACCCGCGAGCGCGCTGGCTTCGAAGTCCGCGACGTGCATCCGACCCACTACGGCCGTATCTGCCCGATTGAGACGCCGGAAGGCCCGAATATCGGTCTGATCAACTCGCTGGCTACCTTCGCACGCGTCAACAAGTACGGCTTCATCGAAAGCCCGTACCGCAAGATCGTCGACGGCAAGCTGACGAACGAAGTTGTCTATCTGTCGGCTATGGAAGAGGCCAAGCACTTCGTTGCCCAGGCCAACGCCGAGCTCGACAAGGACGGCCACTTCGTCGACGAGTTCGTCATCTGCCGTAATGCCGGCGATGTGATGATGGCGCCGCGCGAAAACGTCGATCTTATGGACGTTTCGCCCAAGCAGATGGTGTCGGTCGCAGCCGCGCTGATCCCGTTCCTGGAAAACGACGACGCCAACCGCGCTCTGATGGGCTCGAACATGCAGCGTCAGGCCGTGCCGCTGGTGCGTGCTGAGGCTCCGTTTGTCGGTACCGGCATGGAGCCGATCGTTGCGCGTGACTCTGGTGCTGCCATCGGCGCTCGCCGTGGCGGTATCGTCGACCAGGTCGACGCGACGCGTATCGTTGTTCGTGCGACGGAAGACCTCCATCCGGGCAAGTCTGGCGTCGACATCTACCGTCTGATGAAGTTCCAGCGTTCAAACCAGAACACCTGCATCAACCAGCGTCCGCTGGTTCGTATGGGCGACCGGGTCAACAAGGGCGACATCATCGCCGACGGCCCGTCGACCGAGCTCGGCGATCTGGCTCTCGGCCGTAACGTGCTCGTCGCGTTCATGCCTTGGAACGGCTACAACTACGAGGACTCGATCCTGCTCTCCGAGCGCATCGTGGCCGACGACGTCTTCACCTCGATCCACATCGAGGAGTTCGAGGTCATGGCCCGCGATACGAAGCTTGGGCCTGAGGAAATCACCCGCGACATTCCGAACGTTTCGGAAGAAGCGCTGAAGAACCTCGACGAAGCGGGTATCGTCTACATCGGTGCGGAAGTGGCTCCAGGCGACATTCTGGTCGGCAAGATCACGCCGAAGGGCGAAAGCCCGATGACGCCGGAAGAGAAGCTTCTGCGTGCCATCTTCGGCGAAAAGGCCTCGGATGTCCGTGACACCTCCATGCGCATGCCGCCCGGAACCTACGGCACCATCGTCGAAGTTCGCGTCTTCAACCGCCACGGCGTGGAGAAGGACGAACGCGCCATGGCAATCGAGCGCGAGGAAATCGAGCGTCTCGCCAAGGACCGTGACGACGAGCAGGCGATCCTCGATCGCAACGTCTACAGCCGCCTGAGTGACATGCTCATCGGCAAGGACGCGATTGCCGGACCGAAGGGCTTCAAGAAGGGCTCGACCGTCGCCAAGGAGACGCTGGACGACTATCCGCGTTCGCAGTGGTGGCAGTTCGCCGTTGAAGACGAGAAGATGCAGGGTGAGCTCGAAGCTCTGCGCGGCCAGTACGACGACTCCAAGAAGCAGCTCGAGCAGCGCTTCATGGACAAGGTCGAAAAGGTGCAGCGCGGCGACGAGATGCCGCCCGGCGTGATGAAGATGGTCAAGGTCTTCGTTGCGGTGAAGCGCAAGATGCAGCCCGGCGACAAGATGGCCGGCCGTCACGGCAACAAGGGTGTCGTGTCGCGTATCGTTCCGGTCGAGGACATGCCGTTCCTCGAAGACGGAACGCATGCGGACATCGTGCTCAATCCGCTCGGCGTGCCTTCGCGCATGAATGTCGGCCAGATTCTGGAAACGCATCTGGGTTGGGCATGCGCAGGCATGGGCAAGAAGATCGGTGAGCTGATCGAGGCGTACAAGACGGGTGGCGATATCAAGCCGCTGCGCGAGACGCTCGAGAGCTTCATTCCGGCCAACGACCGCAACGAGCCGGTCCGCGATTATGACGACGAAAGCATCGTTCGCCTCAGCGAGCAGATGAAGCGTGGCGTCTCGATCGCGACCCCGGTGTTTGACGGCGCGCATGAGGCCGACATCAATGTGATGTTGGCGCAGGCGGGTCTTCACACCTCCGGCCAGTCGCAGTTGTACGACGGACGTACGKGCGAGCCGTTCGACCGCATGGTGACGATGGGCTACATCTACATGCTCAAGCTTCACCACCTGGTCGACGACAAGATCCACGCCCGTTCGATCGGACCYTACTCGCTCGTTACCCAGCAGCCGCTGGGCGGCAAGGCGCAGTTCGGTGGCCAGCGCTTCGGCGAAATGGAGGTCTGGGCGCTCGAAGCCTACGGCGCCGCCTACACGCTGCAGGAAATGCTGACCGTGAAGTCGGACGACGTGGCAGGCCGTACCAAGGTCTACGAGGCGATCGTGCGCGGCGACGACACGTTCGAAGCGGGCATTCCCGAGAGCTTCAACGTTCTCGTCAAGGAAATGCGGTCGCTGGGCCTCAATGTCGAGCTTGAGAACACCAAGATCGACGAGACGCACCGGCTGCCCGACGCAGCCGAGTAAGCACTAAAGGCGCGCCGCGGGGATTTTCCCCCGCGGCGTCGCCGCTGAGCACGATCCCGTCAAACGGGTGCCGTTTTCGGTCAAGATCGTGCTCGAATGATAAGAATTTTTCGGCGACGGCCGACACAGCTGGCGGGCGCTCTGGTCCGCACACGATGACAAGGGGCTTTCGAGGGCCCCGAAAAGGAGAACGGCATGAACCAAGAGGTCATGAATCTCTTCAAYCCTCAGGCGCCKGCGCAGGTGTTCGATTCCATCCGGATTTCGCTCGCCAGCCCTGAGAAGATTCTGTCCTGGTCGTTCGGCGAAATCAAAAAGCCGGAGACGATCAACTACCGCACCTTCAAGCCGGAGCGTGACGGGCTGTTCTGCGCCCGCATCTTTGGCCCGATCAAGGATTACGAGTGCCTGTGCGGTAAGTACAAGCGCATGAAGTACAAGGGCGTCATCTGCGAAAAGTGCGGCGTGGAAGTGACGCTGTCGCGCGTTCGCCGCGAGCGCATGGGCCACATCGAACTCGCCGCACCCGTCGCCCACATCTGGTTCCTGAAGTCGCTGCCGAGCCGCATCGGCACGCTGCTCGACATGACGCTCAAGGATATCGAGCGCGTCCTGTACTTCGAGAACTACATCGTCACCGAGCCGGGCCTGACCGCGCTTAAGGAGCACCAGCTCCTGGGCGAGGAAGAGTACCAGATCGCCGTCGACGAGTATGGCGAGGATTCGTTCACCGCCATGATCGGCGCGGAAGCCATCCATGACCTKCTKGCCRGCATGGAYCTGGARAAGATCGCYGGCGAYCTSCGTTCSGARCTKGCWWCGACCACGTCSGARCTSAAGCAGAAGAAGTATCTGAAGCGRCTCAAGGTCGTCGAGAACTTCATGGAATCSGGCAATCGTCCCGAGTGGATGATCATGAAGGTCGTGCCGGTGATCCCGCCGGACCTGCGTCCGTTGGTCCCGCTGGATGGCGGCCGCTTTGCGACGTCCGACCTGAACGATCTCTATCGCCGCGTCATCAACCGCAACAACCGCTTGAAGCGTCTGATCGAGCTGCGTGCGCCTGGCATCATCATCCGCAACGAAAAGCGCATGCTGCAGGAAGCTGTCGACGCACTGTTCGACAACGGCCGCCGTGGCCGCGTCATCACCGGTGCCAACAAGCGTCCGCTGAAGTCGCTGTCCGACATGCTCAAGGGCAAGCAGGGCCGCTTCCGTCAGAACCTGCTCGGCAAGCGCGTCGACTATTCCGGCCGTTCGGTCATCGTGACCGGTCCGGAGCTCAAGCTGCACCAGTGCGGCCTGCCGAAGAAGATGGCGCTAGAGCTGTTCAAGCCGTTCATCTATGCCCGTCTCGACGCCAAGGGTTACTCCTCGACCGTCAAGCAGGCCAAGAAGCTGGTCGAGAAGGAAAAGCCGGAAGTCTGGGATATCCTCGATGAGGTCATCCGCGAACATCCGGTGCTGCTCAACCGCGCGCCGACGCTGCACCGCCTGGGCATCCAGGCCTTCGAGCCCATTCTGATCGAAGGCAAGGCGATCCAGCTGCATCCGCTCGTCTGCACGGCCTTCAACGCCGACTTCGACGGCGACCAGATGGCTGTCCACGTTCCGCTTTCGCTCGAGGCTCAGCTTGAAGCCCGCGTGCTGATGATGTCGACCAACAACATCCTGCACCCGGCTTCTGGCGCGCCGATCATCGTGCCGTCGCAGGACATGGTTCTCGGTCTCTACTATCTCTCGATCGTCAACCAGAACGAGCCGGGCGAGGGCATGGTGTTTGCCGACATGGGCGAACTCCAGCACGCGCTTGAGACCAAGGCAGTCACGCTGCACTCCAAGATCAAGGGTCGTTTCCGCACGGTCGACGCCGCTGGCAATGTCGTGTCCAACATCCATGAGACGACGCCTGGGCGCATGATCATCGGCGAACTGCTGCCGAAGAACGTCAACGTGCCGTACGATACAGCCAACCAGGAGATGACCAAGAAGAACATCTCCAAGATGATCGACACCGTCTACCGCCACTGCGGTCAGAAAGAGACGGTCATCTTCTGCGATCGCATCATGGCCCTGGGCTTTGCTCATGCCTGCCGCGCCGGCATTTCGTTCGGCAAGGACGACATGCTGATCCCGGATACGAAGGAGAAGCTGGTCGCCGATACCGAGGCGCTCGCCAAGGAATACGAGCAGCAGTAC
>NZ_JBFUKO010000106.1:0-12061 GCF_056400805.1 Aminobacter sp. P4_H6_2 | reverse complement strand
GTCTTGGCGTCGACGCGCTTGACGATGACGGCACAGTAGAGGCTTGGGCCCTGCTCGCCATTCGGCAAAGGCTTGCCCGGCATGGAGCCAGCGACGACCACCGAATTGGCCGGCACTTCGCCGTAGAATATTTCGCCGGTGGCGCGGTCGACGATCTTGGTCGACTGGCCGATGAAAACGCCCATGCCAAGCACCGAGCCCTCGCGGACGATGCAGCCCTCGACGACTTCCGAGCGCGCGCCGATGAAGCAATTGTCCTCGATGATGGTCGGGCCGGCCTGCATGGGTTCAAGCACGCCGCCGATGCCGACGCCGCCGGACAGGTGCACGTTCTTGCCGATCTGGGCGCAGGAGCCGACCGAGGCCCAGGTGTCGACCATCGTGCCGCTATCGACATAAGCGCCGACATTGACGAAGGACGGCATCAAGACGACGCCGGGAGCGACATAGGCGGTACGGCGCACGATCGACGAAGGCACCGAGCGGAAGCCGGCCTTCTCGTAGTCCATGGCGCCCCAGCCGTCGAACTTGGACGGCACCTTGTCCCACCAGGAGGCGCCGCCCGGCGCACCGGAAATCAGCTCCATCGGGTTGAGGCGGAAGGACAGCAGGACAGCCTTCTTGAGCCACTGGTTGACCTGCCATTTGCCGTCGTCCTGGCGCTCGGCGACACGCGCCGTGCCCTTGTCGAGCAGGTCGAGCGCAGCTTCGATGGCCTCGCGGACTTCGCCGCGGGTCGACGTCGAGATGCCGTCGCGTTCCTCGAACGCCTTGTCGATGGTCTTTTCGAGGCTGGCGAGATCGGGCTTCGACATAAACATCTCCGTTACGAGCCGTTAAGCTTAAGGCTTCTAAGCTGGCATAAAATCGCGCGGACCCTATTTCAGCCTTATGAAGGGGTCAATCGCGGTGGCGCCGCGTAATGTCGCGGTCAACGGTAATTTGGGGTCGAGCTGAAAATGAATCCTATGGAAAAGGCTGGCTGGACGCCGCTGCCGCACTCCGACGAGGACCTCGAGCGCTCGAAAAGTGTGCCCGATACGCCGCAGACGCGTGCTGCGACCTACAGGCTTGCGTGGAACGACGAAGACTTTATGACCCAGCGCGACCTGCGCCCGGTCCGGTTGCAGCTCGAACTGCTCAAGACCGAGATGGTCCTGGCCGAGCGCGGCATCCGCTCGACGGTTATCCTGTTCGGCGGCGCGCGCATTCCCGAACCCGGCGGCGACGCCTGGGCCGCCAAGAACGAGACGCAGCGCAAGAACCTCGAGGCCAACAGCCGCTACTATGAGGAAGCGCGCAAGTTTGCCCGCCTGTGCTCGCAGCATTCGGCCGCTTCCTACTACCGTGAATTCGTCGTGGTCACCGGTGGCGGCCCGGGCGTGATGGAGGCTGGCAACCGTGGTGCCGACGATGTCGGCGCACCCTCGATCGGGCTCAACATCGTGTTGCCGCACGAGCAGGCGCCCAACGCCTATGTGACGCCAGAGCTGTGCTTCAACTTCCACTATTTCGCCATCCGCAAGATGCACTTCGTCATGCGCGCCAAGGCGGTTGCCGTATTCCCCGGCGGCTTCGGCACCATGGACGAGTTCTTCGAGACACTGACGCTGATCCAGACCGGGCGCATGGAGCGTGTGCCGGTGATCCTGTTTGGCAAATCATTCTGGAAGCGGGCGATCGACCTCGACTTCCTTGCCGACCAGGGCACGATCTCGCCGGGCGACCAGGACATCATCGACTTCGTCGACACCGCCGACGAGGCCTGGGACATCATCGCTAAGTTCTACAGCCTTTGAGTTACCCTTTTGGTCCATCGGCCGTG
Organism: Aminobacter sp. P4_H6_2; assembly: GCF_056400805.1. Taxonomy (NCBI): domain Bacteria; kingdom Pseudomonadati; phylum Pseudomonadota; class Alphaproteobacteria; order Hyphomicrobiales; family Phyllobacteriaceae; genus Aminobacter; species Aminobacter sp. P4_H6_2. Next base: position 10,236 of record NZ_JBFUKO010000106.1, on the reverse strand, counting down.
GCCGGTGGACCAAGGTCACCAGCACGAAGGATATGATCATCAGCAGATACCAGGCGCCGAGCTTGTGGATCGAAACCGGCGTCCAGCCGTCATGCTGGCCGGGATAGATCCAGGCGCGCGACCACGTGCCGATATTTTCCGCAAGCCAGATGAACAGCGCGACCAGCAGGAAGCCAAGCAGCAGCGGCATGCGGTGGCGGAAGCGGAAGACGCGGTAGTGCACCACCGTTCGCAAGTAGAGCAGTGCAGTTGCCGCAAACAGCCCGTAGCGGATGTCGACCGTGAAATGGTGGGCGAAGAAATTGACGTAGATCGCCGCGCACAGAAGCACCGTCGCCCATAGCGGCGGGTAGCTGGTGTAGCGCATGTCGAAGATGCGGCTGACGCGGGCGAGGTAGGAACCGACCGCCGCATACATGAAGCCGGAAAACAGCGRCACACCGGCGATGCGGAAGAAGTTCTCCTCGGGATAGATCCACGAACCGGCTGACGTCTTGAAGATCTCCATTACCGTACCGACAATGTGGAAGATCAGGATGACCTTGGCCTCGGAAGGTTTTTCCAGCCGCAAGGCCAGCATTGCCAGCTGGATGGCAATCGCTGCGAGGAACAGGAAGTCGTAGCGCGCGAGCCCGGCATCTTGTGGCCACCACAGCTTGGTTGCCATGATCAGCGCCAACATGGCGCCGCCGAACAGGCAGGCCCATGCCTGTTTCAGCCCGAACACCAGAAATTCGACCAGTGCCCCATAGAACCCACCGGCGGGCAGGCGGTCGAGCACGGCGTGTGCCGCGGCATCGATCCGTGCCTCGACGGAGGTGAAACGGTTCAAGCGGCGTTGGCCTCGACAAGCGTCGTGAGGAAGGTCGCGAGATCGTCGGTGACGAAGTCGACATCGTCTTCGTTCGTCGGGTCGCTTTCCCAGATCTCCGAGAAAGTCGGCTCGAAATTGCGCGGCACGATCAGCACCGTGGTCATGCCAAGCGCCTTCGGCACCGAAAGGTTGCGGGCAAGATCCTCGAACATCACGGCATTGGCACCCGTTACCTTGTGCAGGGCRGCGAAGGTTTCATAGGGCTGGCGCGCCGGCTTGGGCGTCAGGCCCGCGGCGACGATGTCGAAGATGTCATCGAAATGGTCTAGGATGCCGAGTTGGCGCGCGGTGCGCTCGGCATGGCTGCGATTGCCGTTGGTGAAGATGAATTTGCGGCCCGGCAGCTGGCGGATGGCCGCGCCCAAGACAGGATCCGGCACCAGCCAGGAATAGTCGATGTCATGCACATGCTCGAGGAAGGCATCGGGATCGATGTTGTGGCGATGCATCAGCCCGTTCAGCGTCGTGCCGTATTCCAGGTAGAGATCTTTCTGCAGCTTGCGCGCGTCTTCGCGTGACAGCGTCAAGAGTTCCGCGACAAAGCCCGTCATCTTCAGATCGATCTGCGAGAACAGATTCGAATGGTGCGGATAGAGCGTGTTATCGAGGTCGAAGACCCAGTCGGTGACGTGGTCGAAACGGGCGGGATCGGGAATATCGGTCATGACCCCCTTATGGCACGGTTCGAGAATTTTGGAAGCCGCCGCATAAGGCCACACCTGCACTCGACGATGGCCAAATTCGGCAGAGTGGGTCAAATTTTAACTACCGGTGAAAGATGACCTTCAGATGATGCTGGCATTCCAACTGCCGGCAGGGAGTTGAAATGAAAAGTGTCTTTCTCAAATCCGGTTTCGTCACACTTTTGTCCATAGTGATCACGATGGCACTTGTGTTGGCGATCATTCCGCTCCTGGGCGGCACGATCGACGCCGCCGCCTACCTATTGCCGGTGCTATGTCCTGTCTTGATTGCCTTCCCTTTTTCTTTTCACACCTTCTGGCAGCGTGAAAAGTTGAAGCTGGCTTATTCCGATCTGACGCGTGCCCACGCCCAGCTTGCCGCCGCCCATCGCCGCCTTTCGGAAAAGGCCAGCCGCGACGAGATGACTGGCATGCTCAACCGCGAGAATTTCTTTGCCGCGCTCGACGGCTCCAGGCGCAAGAACGATCGCGGCGCGCTGCTGATCATCGACGCCGACCACTTCAAGCAGATCAACGACAGCTTCGGCCACCTGACCGGCGACCAGGCGTTGCTGCAGATCGCTGCGGCGATCACGCGTGGCGTGCGCAGCGGCGACATTCTCGGCCGCATCGGCGGCGAGGAATTCGGCGCTTACCTGGTCGGTGCCTCCGAGGAAGAGGCCAAGCTTGTCGCCGAACGTATCCGCAGCGAAGTGGAGCGGCTGCGCTTCCAGCCCAATGACGAGCCCGCGGTACCCCTGACGGTCAGCATCGGCGGCACCAACTGCGCGTCCGAAGCCAATGTTTCGGAGCTGATGCGCGCAGCCGACAAGCGCCTCTACGAGGCCAAGCGCCGTGGCCGCAACCGCGCCATCTTCGACACGGGCATTTCCGAAGCGGCGTAACAGCGCTCGAATCTGTAACATCGCTGGCTATTGGACGGTGGCATTTGCCGCCGTCTTTTTTGCCATGCGATGCCGGTACTGCCGGTCACGGCGCAATTCCTCCACGAAAATCGCTGTTCACTTCGATCGTGGCTACGCCAAATATGTGCTCGGGGTTAGAAAGCTGAACGATTCGCTCTAGATCGAATGCATTGCCTTGGCTGTCGCCGGATGACCGGTGAGCCATTTTGCTGGACCTGTCGAAATCAGACGGTGCGGAACGACATTTGTCTGCATGCATTGATGCGATCTCAAAGGCAGACGGCTGCATCGATCGTTTGGCCGGCCTTTCGGACGCGCTGGGGCGGCGATCCAGGATCGGCTTCCGAAGTCAAAGGAACTGGAAATGACTTTTTCCCATAGCTCGCCAATGACGCCGGAAGACGCGTATCCAAGGCGTTGGATTGCGATGGCGATCCTGCTTCTGGCCGGGTTCATGAACCTGATCGACGTGACCATCGTCAACGTTGCGCTGCCGCGCCTGCAGTCCGGACTTGGTGCGACGAGCAGCCAGATCGAATGGGTTGTAGCTGCCTATGTGCTGGCCTTCGCGCTTGGCTTGCTGCCGTTTGGCAGGCTCGGTGACGTGCTCGGCCGCAAGCGCCTGTTTCTGATCGGTGTTGCGAGTTTCACCGTATTTTCGGCGCTGTGCGGGCTGGCACCGACCATGACGACATTGATCGTCGCGCGCGTGCTGCAGGGACTGGCTGGCGCCATGATGATGCCGCAGGTCCTGGCGATCACCCAGGTGATCTTTCCGCCGCAGGAGCGCGGTTTCGCCTTCTCGCTGTTTGGTTTGTCGGCGGGGCTCGCTTCCGTCGCTGGCCCCCTTGTCGGTGGCATGCTGATCAGTGCGGACCTGTTTGGCCTCGACTGGCGGCCGATCTTCCTGGTCAACATCCCGGTCGGGATCCTGGCTGTGATTGCCGGCCGGGCCCTCATTCCCGATATGCCTGGCCGGCCTGAGCTTACGCAGGACCCGGTCGGTATCCTGATCGCCAGTGCGGCCGTCTTCCTTTTGGTGTTTCCACTTATCGAGGGGCATGCCTATGGCTGGCCGCTGTGGACGTTTGCGATGATCGGTCTTTCCGTCGTGGCAATGGTCAGTTTCTTCCTGCATCAAAAGGCAAGGGAGAAACGTGCGYAGAGYCAGTTGCTGCCGGTAGCCCTGATGACCAACGGCAATTTCCTGCTCGGGTCTGCGATGGTCATGACGTTCTTTTCGGGTGTTGCGGGCTTCTTCCTGATCCTGGCCGTATTCCTGCAGACCGGTTTCGGGCTGACGCCATTGCAATCCGGCTTGACGACTGTGCCGTTTCCCCTCGGCGTACTGATCGCCTCGCTCATTTCGGGGCGACTGGGCAGCCGCTGGCCCCAAAGGCGGATTGTCGCCGGCGCACTGGTCATGGGCATCGGCATGGCGTCGCTGCGTTTCGTCGTCGTTGGCATCGGCGATGCCGTCAACCATTGGCACTTTGTCTTGCCGTTGCTGATTTGCGGGTTCGGCATGGGCATAGCCATTTCCGCGCTGTTTCAGACCGTCCTGTCGACTGTGCCGCCGCGCGATGCGGGTTCGGGGTCGGGGGCTGTCCAATCCTTCCAGCAGATCGGCGCCGCCCTTGGCATTGCCATCACCGGGCAGATCTTCTTTTCGACCCTGGACGGGCGCCTGCGGGCAGGCGAGCTTTCGCACGCCGCTTTTGTCGCCGGTATGGAGCGTGCACTCATCTACGAAATCATGGCATTCGCGATGGTCGCAGCGCTGGTGTTTTTCCTGAAGCCGGCAGCACCGCATGGCAGTCGGGGCCAAAATGTCGACGAGCGGAAGGCCGTGCCGCTTCCTGCCGAAACGTGACGAAATAGTAACCTTCGGAACCAATGCATCGCTTCTGCCGAAATTCGATTCCGGTTTTCAAAGCGATGCTGTAGACGCTGAGACGCGGCCGCTCCGATCGCCTCTCAGCTGACATTTGACCACCATGACATTGTGGATACCCATCACCATCGCCGCCGCCTTCCTGCAGAATCTGCGGTCGGTGGTGCAAAAGCACCTGAAAGGCGTGATGGGCACCACCGGTGCCACCTTCGTCCGCTTCGGCTTTGGCTTTCCGTTTGCATTGTTGTTTGTCGGCGTGCTGCATTTTGTCGTCGGCTATCCGCTGCCGTCGCTGAATGCGACCTTCTTTGCCTGGGCGGTGGTTGGCGGCCTTGGCCAGATTGCCGCGACCTTCCTGTTGATCCACCTGTTTTCGTTCCGAAACTTCGCCGTGGGTACCGCCTATTCGCGCACGGAACCGGCACAGGCGGCGCTGTTTGGGCTGCTGTTCCTTGGCGAACGGGCGACCGCAGGCGCGGTCGCTGCCATCGCCATCAGCGTTTTCGGGGTGATGCTGATATCGGTCGCGCACACGGCTTTCACCGCGCGCACGCTGGTGACGTCAGTGCTCAGCCGCAACGCGCTGATCGGGCTCGCCTCGGGAACGTTCTTCGGCATCTCGGCGGTTGCCTACCGTGCCGCGTCGCTTTCGCTTGGCGGTCCGAACTTCATGATGCAGGCGGCGGTCACGCTTGCCGTGGTCATCGTCTTCCAGACCGTGCTCATGCTGGTCTGGATCTTGTGGAAGGAACGCGACGAGCTGCCGCGCATCGCCAAGGCGTGGCGCCCGGCGCTGTTCACCGGCCTGGTCGGCGCCTCGGCCTCGTTCGGCTGGTTCATGGCAATGACGCTGCAGCAGGCGGCGATCGTCAAATCGCTGGCCCAGATCGAGATGCTGTTCACCTTCGCGTCGAGCGTCTTCTTCTTCCGCGAGCGCATCAACCGGCTCGAGATCGCCGGTTGCGCGCTGATCGTCGGCGGTATCCTGGTGCTGCTCGCCGTTGGTTAGACGGTCGCCGGATCGCGTGGCGGCTCGCCCTTCCAGCGCTTGATGATGCCGGCCAGATCGGTGTTCTGGAACGCGTCTTTCAGCACGTCGAACGACGGCAGCACGAAATAGGCGCGCTGGAACTTGTCGATCTCATAGGTGGTGCGCATCACCGTCTCGATGTCGAACGGCACCTGATGAGCATCAGCGCTCTCGACGGCGAACTGCAACTCGGTGAATGACGACATCAGACCGGCGCCAAACGCCTTCAGCGGCTGGCCGGGCTCCTGCATCAGGCCGTATTCGGCGGTGTACCAGTAGAGCCGGGTGATCATCTCGTCGCCGCCAAGGGCGATGAGATCGGTCGCCTTTTCGCCGTACATCTGCATGAAGTCGCCGAAGACCGGCTGGCTCAGCACCGGCACATGGCCGAAGAAATCGTGGAACATGTCAGGCTCGACGATGTAGTCGAGCTCTTCGCGCGTACGCAGCCAGTTGGTGACCGGGAAGCGGCGGTTGGCCAGATGGTCGAAGAATGGCTGCGCCGGGATCAGTCCTGGCACGGCAACGATCTCCCAGCCGCTGAGCTTGCGCAGTTTCTCACTGACCTCGTGGAAGTCAGGGATCCTGTCGACGAGCCCAAGCGCGGACATGCCGTCGAGATAGGATTTATGCGCCAGCCGCTGGGTCAGTTTGGTCTGGCGGTCGCATAGGGTGCGCCACACCTCCTGCTCGGCGGCGCTGTAGTCGTATTTTTGTTCGACGGTGAAATCCGGACGGCAGACCGTGTAGTCGCCGCGCAGCCCTTGGGCCGCACATTCCCGTGCATAATCCTGAATACTGATGCCCATGGTCTGATCCTCCCCAGAAACAGGCTTGCGATGCCGAAGCATAGCTTCGCTGCAGGAGCGGAATTCACTTCTTTGCGCTCGTGCTGGCCAGTTTTGAGGTATGTTCACCAGAAATGGTGGCTTGGAGGGTGGAAATGCCTCAGTTTGACGAATTCGAGATCAAGATGCTGGATATCCTCCAGCGCGACGGACGCAAGCCGGTTTCCGAGATCGCGCAGGAGATCGGCCTGTCCAACACGCCCTGCGCCAGGCGTTTCGAAGCACTTCAGGAAGCAGGCGTCATCAAGGGGTTTTCGGCGCGTATCGGCCGTCGGGCGGTGGGCCTGATGGTCGAGGTCTTCGTCCAGGTCAGGCTGGTCAGCCACAGCGATGATTCGCCGGAAAAATTCATCGCGGCTGTGCAGCGCATGGACGAGGTCTCGGCCTGCTGGACGATGACCGGCGACTACGACTTCCTGCTCCACGTCATGGTGCCCGGCGTCGACGACCTCAATGCCTTTGTCATGCACCGGCTGATGCGGCTGTCGGGCGTGCGTGACGTGCACACCCAACTGGTGCTGCAGAACATCAAGGGCCCAGGCCACGTGCCGCTCGGACATTTGAGGGTCTAAAGCGTGGAATTAGGGGTCTGGATAGACGAGCCGATAATGCTCGCCAACGAGACAGTCGACTGGCTTTGTTGCATCGATTTTCACGATGCCGGATGTGTCGGCCGCGCCGCTGACCTCGAGGATTAACTTGTGCCGGATAGCTGTCGCGAATTCGGAAGCAACGTGGATGGGCAGGACGAACGAGCCGGGCCCGCCGGTTACGCATTCGGCGTAGTAACGGTCGATTCCTACAAGGGTTCCAGTCGGCCGAACGAGGATTGGTAGGCCGTTGATGATGATGCCGGTCGAAACCGCTTTGTCGCGGGCGATCTCGACTGGCGCACCGGTGTTGTTGGGTCCATCTCCGGAAATGTCGATGACCTTCTTTTCGCCACTCAACGCATTGTGTTCCARCAGGCCGGCACCGAAGACCACGGCATTTGAGATTGAGGTGCCGCCAGACCCGCCGATCGGGCTGGCTGCGAGCTTGTTGGCGAAGTCGTTTGCGCTGTCGCGGCCGTCGATGATTTGCCAGGGAATGACTGTGTCTTGCAGGACGGTTCCCGCCCATTCGAAATAGGTTACGGCAATGCGCCCTTTCAAGCCCGAAGCCACGGCATTGATAAAGTCGGGATGGCGTAGCGCCTCGACGCAGCCTGCGCGCTGAAGCGCGAACTCCCCGTCGTCCATCGAACTTGAGACATCGACGGCGAGCACCAGCTCGACATCGACCGATTCCGCACCCACGCCGACGACCGGTGTGGCGGGCAGCTCGCAACTCGTGCACAGGATCACTGCCAGCGCTGCCAGCATCGCTTGTCGCGACGATCGCCCTCCGAGCGGACACGCAATCAGTGTGCGGCAAAGCAGGACAAATGAAAGCCGAAGCGCTTCACAGTTTCGTGAACAAAGGCGGCAACGGGCTGCAAGGGGCGAGGGCGTAGAGCTGCCGGCGTTCGGGACGATGAGAGGCGGGTCTTGGAACCCAGCAGAGGTCCGTTCAGGCCAAGCCAAACTGGGCGAGGAGGGCCGCATGCTCTGGCGTGCCGATAAAGCTGGCCAACTCGGCGTTGACTTGCTCTCTCGTTTCTCGTTGGCGACACCCAAACACCCCGGCGGCAGGTTCCCTCTCTGCGGCTGGAACGCCAACACATAGCAGGCCGCTTCCAGGATGCCGTGCGATGTGTGCCCGATGCGCGAGTTCGACACTTGCATAGGCGTCGACTGTGCCGTCTGTGACCGCCTGCGCGGCATCGCGGTAGTCCTGAAAGGCAACGATGTCGTGCGCCCGAACGCCGAGGCCCAGAGCGGTCTGTTCCTGGATTTGGCCGGTAAGCACGGCAAGCTTGCTATTTCCGTCGGCGAGGCTGCGGTATCCGGCAATCTGATCGCGGCTGCTTTCGCGGACCAGAAGTCCGTCGTGAAGCGCCCAGATCGGTATCGTGAAGGATGCTCGCCTGGCGCGCTCCTCCGTCACGAACATGCCTGTAGTCATGTCCCAGCGACCGTCGTCGAGCCCTGGCAGCAGTTCCCCGAAGCTGGTCTCGACCGGTTCGAAGGGGACGCCCATCTTGGAGGCGATCTGCCGGGCCAACTCGACGTCGTAGCCAGTCAGATTGCCACCCTCCAGATAGTTGAAGGGTGGCTCGGCGATCCAGCCGAACTTCATCGCGGCCTCCCCTTACGGAACGATCAGCGTTCCGGCACCATGCTCGGTAAACAGTTCGAGCAGCACTGAATGCGGCGTCTTGCCGTTGAGAATGACCACGCCTTCGACGCCGCGCTCAATCGCTTCGATGCAGGTCTCGACCTTGGGGATCATGCCGCCCGATATGGTGCCGTCCTTGATCAGCGCCTTGGCCTCGGCAACGGTCAGCTCGTCGATCAGCTTCTTGTCCTTGTCGAGCACGCCGGGCACGTCGGTGAGGAACAGCAGCCGCGAGGCGCCGAGTGCGCCGGCAATCGCACCGGCAAAAGTGTCGGCGTTGATGTTGTAGGTGTGGCCGTCGCGCCCTGGCGCGACAGGCGCCAGCACCGGGATCATTTCCGAGCGCGCCAGCAGGTCGAGCAGCGTGCGGTCGACCTCGACCGGTTCGCCGACAAAGCCGAGATCGATCACCTTTTCGATATTGCTGTCGGGGTCGACCATGGTCTTCTTGGCCTTTTCGGCGAAGACCATGTTGCCGTCCTTCCCGCACAGGCCGATCGCCCATTCGCCTTCTGCGTTGATGAGGGCGACGATCTCCTTGTTGATCGAACCGGCTAGCACCATCTCGACGATCTCGACCGTCTTCTGGTCGGTGACGCGCAGGCCACCTTCGAATTTAGATTCGATGCCCATCCTGGCCAGCATGGCTCCGATCTGCGGCCCGCCGCCATGCACGACGATGGGGTTGACGCCCGACTGCTTGAGAAGGGCGATGTCGCGGGCAAAGGCGCGGCCGAGCGCGATGTCGCCCATGGCGTGGCCGCCATATTTCACCACCACCGTCTTGTTTTCGTAGCGCTGCATGTAGGGCAAGGCCGCGGAGAGCAGGGCGGCCTGCATTTCGGCGGTGGCGGCGACGTTCGTCGTCATCGGCATGGTCCCGGATAGCTGGAAAAGGTCGGCGCGGTCTTACCCGGAAACCGGGCAGGGGGCAAATGGTTCGATGGTCCTGGCGGGGCTGCGGCGCCGTGACTCATGCGCGGCTGAACCAGTTGCAGGCAGCGGCGCGATTTAAACAGCAGTTGCAATTCGCCTTTCGCCACGTAACTTGGCGGCCATGACGCCGCAGGACATCACCAAACTGATCGTGCGGACCTCGTTGAAGGACCGCTCGGCCTTCGATCTGCTCTACCGGCAGACCAGCTCGAAACTTTTCGGCGTCTGCCTGCGTGTATTGAATGACAGGGCGGATGCCGAGGAGGCGCTGCAAGAGGTCTTCGTCAAGATCTGGACGAAGGCGGATAGGTTTGCGGCCTCCGATCTCAGCCCCATTTCGTGGCTTGTGGCAATCGCGCGCAATCATGCGATCGACCGTATCCGGGCACGGCGTCAGGCACCCCTCGCCATCGACGAGGCGCTTGAGATTGCCGATCCCGCGCCAGGGCCCGAGGCGGCGGYTGTGGCCGGCGACGAGGCCGGGCGCATCAATCTTTGCCTCGAGGAACTGGAGAAGGATCGGGCGGCGGCGGTCCGCGGTGCCTATCTCAAAGGCGAAAGTTATGCCGAACTTGCGGAACGCCACGCCGTGCCGCTCAATACCATGCGCACATGGCTGCGCCGCAGCCTGTTGAAGCTGAGGGAATGTCTGGAAAGATGACACTGGCGGAAGACAACGGACAGGAACCTGGAGGCGACGACATCCTCGCCGCCGAGTACGTTCTTGGCGTCCTGTCTGCCGATGAGCGTCGCCAGGCCAGCGCCCGTATCGACGCAGAGCCTGCC
>NZ_JBFUKO010000105.1:0-12082 GCF_056400805.1 Aminobacter sp. P4_H6_2 | reverse complement strand
TGTCTCCTGAAAGATCCGGCGAATAAAGGCCGTGCCAGTGGCCTCCAAGATACGTCCCGCGCGGAATTTGCCGCGTACCGCATACCGAATTGAGAGACTGATATGTTCCGCTGGTTTGAAAACAGACTGAATCCGTTCCCGGTCGAAGAGCCGGTCGAGCCGCCCAAGACGCTGATTGCGTTTTGTCTGCACTATACCAAAGGCGCGTGGCCCTACATTGTCGTCGCGGCCGTGCTGACCTCGCTGATCGCGCTTGCCGAAGTGTGGATGTTCGGCTTTCTCGGCAACATCGTCGACTGGCTGTCGGCGCAGAGCCGCGAGACCTTCCTGCAGAATGAAGGCTGGAAGCTCGCCGGCATGGCCTTTATCGTCATGGTCATCCTGCCGGGCATGGTGGTGCTGCAGTCGCTCGTCAACCAGCAGACGCTGATGGGCAATTATCCCATGCGCATCCGCTGGCAGGTGCACCGCTACCTGCTCAAGCAATCGATGAGCTTCTACCAGGACGAGTTCGCCGGCCGCATCGCCACCAAGCTGATGCAGACCGCGCTCGCCGTGCGCGAATGCGTGGTCAAGCTCATCGACGTGCTCAATTACGTCATCGTCTATTTCCTCGGCGTGCTGTTCATCGTCGGTTCCGCCGACCTCCGGCTGGCTGCACCGCTGGTCGTCTGGCTCATCATCTATGTACTCTTGCTGCGCTATTTCGTGCCGCGCCTTGGCAAGGTCGCCGAAGAGCAGGCAGACGCGCGCTCGACAATGACTGGCCGTGTCGTCGACAGCTACACCAACATCCAGACGGTCAAGCTGTTCTCGCATTCGCGCCGCGAGGCGTCCTTTGCGCGAGAAGGCATGTCGCTGTTCATGGACACGGTCTACCGGTCGATGCGGCTGGTGACCTCGCTTTATGGCGCGCTCTATTTGCTCAACTCGACGCTTTTGCTGTCGGTCGGCATCCTGTCGATCTCGCTGTGGCTCAATGGTGCGGTGTCCATCGGCGCGGTCGCGGTCGTGCTTGGCCTGGTGCTGCGCCTTTGGGGCATGTCGCAATGGATCATGTGGGAAGTCTCGGGCCTGTTTGAGAGCATCGGCACCGTCCAGGACGGCATCACCTCGATCTCGATGCCGCGCCTGGTCGAAGACAAGCCCGATGCCAAGGAGATCGTCGTCGACAAGGGCGAGATCTTCTTCGACAATGTGCGCTTCCACTACGGCAAGAAAAAAGGCGTCATCGAAGACCTGACCCTCAAGGTTCGTCCGGGCGAAAAGGTCGGCATCGTCGGCCGTTCCGGTGCAGGCAAGTCGACGCTGGTCAACCTTCTGCTGCGCTTCTACGACATCGAGGGCGGGCGCATCGTCATTGACGGGCAAGACATCTCGTCCGTCCAGCAAGACAGCCTGCGCGCCCATATCGGCATGGTCACGCAAGACACGTCGCTGCTGCATCGGTCGGTTGCCGACAACATCCTTTATGGTCGTCCCGACGCCACCGAAGCGATGATGATCGAAGCGGCGCGCCGCGCCGAAGCGATCGACTTCGTTGCAGCCTTATCTGATCCCAAGGGCCGCAAGGGTTTTGAGGCCCATGTCGGCGAGCGTGGCGTCAAGCTCTCCGGCGGCCAGCGCCAGCGCATCGCCATCGCCCGCGTCATGCTCAAGGACGCGCCGATCCTGATCCTCGACGAGGCGACCTCGGCGCTCGACTCGGAAGTCGAAGCCGCGATCCAGGAAAACCTCTACCGGTTGATGGAAGGCAAAACCGTCATCGCCATCGCGCACCGGCTCTCCACCATCGCGGCGATGGACAGGCTGGTGGTCATGGACAAGGGCCGCATTGTCGAACAGGGCACGCATGACGAGCTGGTCGCCAAGGGCGGCATCTATGCCTCGCTATGGCAGCGCCAGTCGGGCGGCTTCCTGCTCGATGACATCACTGGTGAAGCGGCCAACGACATGGAGGCCAAGGGCCAGGCCGCGGAGTAGGGCAGGGTGGCAAATCTGATCGAGGCCTCCCACGCGGGAGGCCTTTTTCATTTAGGGCTCGTCCCCAGAGGAAGTCTGGAAGTTCGAGCCGAGCTATCTTGGGGGGGCGGGGTGCCGTGACATCAAGGAAGGCGGCGACGGTCCAAACTACGGTCCCGCTCATCTCAGGTGAACGCCCTGACAAAAGAACTCGCCCACGTCATTGTGAACATGTTGCCCGAAATTCGCCTGGGTTGCAGGCAGGCTCCTGCCAGGCAGCGGTTGCCTCTTGGACCGGTTGATCCGAAAATAGCGAGTCGTTGCCGCGAGATAGCCCAGAGTGCTCATGAATAGAATCTACAAGTGGTTCGAAAGTTGGGTCTATCCGTTTCGGGAGCCGGCAGAACYCCGGCCCCCGGCCACCGTCTGGGGTTTTCTATGGCACTATGTCGGCCAGGCGAAATTCGCCTTCTTCGCCATGCTGGTCATCGGCGGCATCGCGCCGCTGGTTGAAGCGGGGCTTTTCTATTTTGTCGGTCGCCTCGTCGATATCCTTGACGRYCTGCCCACCGACCGCAGCTGGGCGGCGCTGTGGGACGTCGCCGGCCCCGAAGTGCTGTTCATGGCCATCACCGTCCTGGTGATCCGCACCATCGTCGTCGGGCTCTCAGCACTTGTCGACGAACAGACCATCACGCCGGGTTTTTACAACCTGGTGCGCTGGCAGGCCCATCGCCATGTCTCGCGCCAGTCCTACTCCTTCTTCCAGAACGACTTCGCCGGCCGCATCGCCACAAAAGTCTGGCAGGCAGGGCAAGCGACCGGCGACCTGATGGAAAGCTTCATCGAGGTCGTCTGGTTCATGCTGGTCTACACGATCACCACGCTTGCCGTGGTCGCGGGGCTCGACTGGCGGCTCGCCGGCCTCGTCGTCGTCTGGATCGTCGCCTTCGGGCTGCTTGCCAATCACTACCTGCCGTCGATCCGCAAGCATGCCGAGGCGACTGCCGAGGCAGGCTCGATGATCAACGGCCGCATCGTCGATTCCTATTCTAACGTGCAGACGCTGAAGCTGTTCGCCGACGATGGCGACGACCGCTACATCCGCTCGGGCTTCGACATCTATCTCAATGCGCTGCGCCCGTTCACGCGCCGGCTGACCGGCGTCCGCCTGGCGCTGACGGCGCTGTCGGGCGTCATGATCACCGCGATTGCCTGGTTTTCGATCCATCTGTGGATCGAAGGCGCGATCACGGTCGGTGCTGTCGCCTTCACGCTCTCTCTGGTGTTGCGCCTCAACATGCTCCTTGGCCGGCTCATGATGCAGCTCAACGGCATCTTGAGGAACCTCGGCGTGCTGGAGAACTCGAAAGCGCTGATCTCGCAGCCGCTCGGCCTGACCGACAAGCCAGGTGCTGTCGAACTGGTGGTCAGGGGCGGCGAGATCCATGTCGACCATGTCGTCTTCCACTATGGCAAGGGCGGTGGCGTGCTCGGCGGCATCGACCTTGTCGTCAAGCCGGGCGAGAAGGTCGGCATCGTCGGCCCCTCCGGTGCCGGCAAGACCACGCTCGCCAATCTGATCCTGCGCCTTTACGACCTTGAGGGTGGGCGCATCCTCATCGACGGCCAGGACATCTCGACCGTCACCCAGAACTCGTTGCGTGGCTCCATCGGCGTGGTCAGCCAGGACACGGCCCTGTTCCACCGTTCGCTGCGCGACAACATCAAGCTCGGCAAACCCGACGCCACCGACGCCGAGGTCATCTCCGCTGCCCGCAAGGCCGAGGCACATGAGTTCATCGGCACGCTTGAGGACAATCGCGGCCGCACCGGTTACGACGCCTTTGTCGGTGAGCGCGGCGTCAAGCTGTCGGGCGGCCAGCGCCAGCGCGTGGCGATCGCGCGCGTCTTTCTCAAGGACGCGCCGATCCTGATCCTCGACGAGGCGACCTYGGCACTCGATTCCGACATCGAAGCCGCGATCCAGGAAAACCTGCATGCGCTGATGGCCGACAAGACCGTGCTGGCGATCGCGCACCGTCTGTCCACTATCGCCGCGCTCGACCGCCTGATCGTGCTCGACCAGGGCGGCATCGCCGAGCAAGGCACCCATGACGAGCTTCTAGCGCTCGACGGGCTTTATGCCCGGCTGTGGAAGCGCCAGTCCGGCGGCTTCCTGTTTCATGAAGACAGCGTGCTCGACGAATCGAGGCCGGCGTGATGAGCGAAGATCCCTTCCAGCAAAAATTCTGGGGCCGCTTCGAAGGCGCCATCGACCCGTTCCAGGACACCGACCGCGAGGTGCTGCCGGAAAACGCCTGGGCCTTCATCCTCTACTTCGCCAGGCAGGCGAAGGGGCCGTTCATCCTTTTGCTCATCACCGGCTTTCTCGCCGGCGCGGTCGATGCGGCACTCTACTGGTCCGTCGGCTGGCTCATCGATCTGCTCGATTCCACCAGCCCGCAGCGGCTGTTCGTCGACCACTGGCCCGCACTTGCCGGACTGCTTGTGCTGATCCTCGTGGTCCGCGCCGTCATCATCATAGGCTCGGCCATCGTCGAGCAGCAGATCGTCGTGCCCGGCTTCTTCTCCATGGTGCGCTGGCAGTCGTTCCGGCGCGTCATCGAACAGCCCTATGATTTCTAYCAGAACGATTTCGCCGGCCGCATCGCCACCAAGATCATGCAGGGCGGCGAGGCCGTCGGCGATTTCATCGTCAACATGCTGCAGACGATGTGGGGCTTCCTCACCTTCGTCGTGCTGTCGGTGACGATCCTCGTGTCGCTCGACCCRCTGTTGGGGGTGGTGGTCGCAATCTGGTTCGCCGGTTACGCCGCAATCATCTATTTCCTGCTTCCAGAGATGCGCCGCGCGGGCCGGGCCACCGCCGACCAGCGCTCGATCTTCAACGGTCGCCTGGTCGATGCCTTCACCAACATCATGGCGGTCAAGCTGTTCGACAGCGGCCGGCGCGAGCACGCCTATGTCCGCGACGGGCTCGAAAGCTTCCTCGCCTCGGTGATCAGGCTGACCCGCGCCATCACCACGGTGCGCTCGGCGGTCGCCCTGCTCAACGGCATAATGATGGCTGCGGTCGCCGCCATCTGCCTCGTCAACTGGACGCAAGGGTCGATCTCGACAGGTGCGATTGCAGCCGCGCTCGGTCTCGTCTTCCGGCTCAACCAGATGTCGGGCTGGATGATGTTCAACATCAACGGCCTGGTCCGCAACTACGCCACCGTGCAGGACGCCACCCGCACCATCTCGGTGCGCCCGGCGATCCGCGATGCCGCCGATGCGTTCGTGCTGCCGCGCGCCAAGGGCGATATCGTCTTCGAAAACGTCTCCTTCCATTACGGCAAGGGCGGCGGCGTCATCGAAAACCTCAATTTGCATATCCGCCCGGGCGAGCGTGTCGCGCTCGTTGGCCCCTCGGGTGCCGGCAAGACCACCATCGTCAACCTGGCGCTGCGCCTGTTCGATGTCGAAAAAGGCCGGATCCTGATCGACGGACATGATGTGCGCGAGATCACCCAGGCATCGCTGCGCGCCCAGTTCGGCGTCGTCAGCCAGGATGCGATGCTGATGCACCGTTCGATATCCGACAATATCGGCTATGGCCGGGCAGGGGCGTCGCAAGCCGAGATCGTCGATGCCGCCCGGCGCGCCGCCGCTCACGACTTCATCGTCGACGTTGCCGATCCGCGCGGCCGGCGCGGCTACGACGCCCATGTCGGCGAGCGTGGCGTCAAGCTGTCGGGCGGCCAGCGCCAACGCGTGGCGATTGCCCGCATGATGCTCAAGGACGCGCCGATCCTGATCCTCGACGAGGCGACCTCGGCCCTCGACAGTGAGGTCGAGGCAGCGATCCAGGACAATCTCGACAGGCTGATGGAGGGCAAGACAGTCATTGCCATAGCCCACCGGCTGTCGACCATCGCAGCACTCGACCGGCTCATCGTCATCGACGAGGGCCGCATCGTCGAGGAAGGCAGTCATGACGCGCTGATCGCCAAGGGCGGGCTCTACGCGCAATTGTGGAAGCGCCAGTCCGGCGGCTTTCTGGCCGATCGGCTCGCGGCGGAGTAGGATCGCATCATGTCGTCGGTGCGCCCGCCATCCATACTCTCGAACCGCTCCGAGCAAACGCTCAACGTGCTCGATTACGAGTTGCTCGGCGAGAAGGCGGCCGCGCTCGGCCGCGCCGGGGACCGGGTCGGCGAAGCCATGGCCAAGCTCAACGCGCATGGCGGCGACGCCGACCAGCGCCGTGTCCTGCTCAAGGCAGCGGCCGATGCCGTCTACGCCTATTTCATCCAGCGCGAACTGTGCGGTCTGCGAAGCCATGATGATGCGATCCGCACCTACGCCATCCCACGCGATGTGCTGGTGCGACTCGGCGCGGCCTGACCGTCGAGCGATCCTTTTCTTGCGCAAGAGCCAGCCACGCCGGTTACCGTCGAAGCGTTGGCATTGCGGAGGCCTCTAAAATACCCGCAAACCCGCCGGAACCCGCACTTTAACCAAGGTTTTCCACCGCCTTGCGTCATCCCCGCGACAATCTGCCCATGTGCCTTGTCGCGTCTGGACAAAAAGAGCCTTCACGCATAAACCGAAGTCCAAATGCCGGAGGAATTCGCTAGCCTGGTTGCCATGCGCTGTCGGGCGTGCATCGTTGAGCGGGGACAATTGCTCAGCCTCCGGTTGGAATTGAGGCAAAAGGATCAGGTCCCGTGAGCGCAACCGATACGAGCGAGCCCAATCGCCGCGATTTTCTTTACGTCGCTACCGCCATGGCAGGTGCCGTTGGCGCTGGTGCCGTGGCCTGGCCCTTCATCGATCAGATGCGCCCGGACGCCTCGACGCTTGCAGCTTCCTCGATCGAGGTTGACGTCTCGTCGCTCACGCCTGGCATGTCGCTGACGGTCAAGTGGCGCGGCAAGCCGGTGTTCATCCGCAACCGCACCCCCGAAGAGATCAAGGCCGCACAGGAAGTGCCGATGGCCGAGCTCAAGGATCCGGTCGCGCGCAACGCCAATATCGCAGCCGACGCCCAGGCGACCGACATCGACCGTACGGCCGGCAAGGACAAGGAAAACTGGCTGGTCATGGTCGGCGTCTGCACCCATCTGGGTTGCGTGCCGCTCGGTCAGCAGGGTGATTTCGGTGGCTGGTTCTGCCCGTGCCACGGCTCCCACTACGACACGGCGGGCCGCATCCGCAAAGGACCGGCGCCTGAAAACCTTCATATTCCGAATTTCCAGTTCATTTCCGACACGAAGCTTCGGATAGGCTGAGCAGGGGGCATAATTCCATGAGCGGTGGACACTCGACCTATTCGCCAAAAACCGGCATTGGCCGCTGGATCGATGCGCGTATGCCGCTGCCGCGGCTGGTGCACGATTCATTCGTCTCCTACCCGGTTCCGCGTAATCTGAATTACGCCTACACCTTCGGCGGCATCCTTTCGATCATGCTGGTGGCGCAGATCCTCACCGGCGTGGTTCTGGCGATGCACTACGCCAACGACACGACGCTGGCTTTCCAGTCGGTCGAAAAGATCATGCGCGACGTCAACTCCGGTTGGCTGCTCCGCTACATGCACTCCAACGGTGCGTCGTTCTTCTTCATCGCCGTCTACATCCACATTATGCGCGGTCTCTACTACGGCTCCTACAAGGCGCCGCGTGAGCTGCTTTGGATCCTGGGCTGCATCATTTACCTGCTGATGATGGCGACCGGCTTCATGGGCTACGTTCTGCCTTGGGGTCAGATGTCCTTCTGGGGCGCGACCGTCATCACCGGCTTCTTCACCGCCATACCGTTGGTCGGAACCTGGATCCAGGAACTGCTGCTTGGTGGCTTTGCCGTCGACAATCCGACGCTGAACCGCTTCTTTGCGCTGCACTACCTGCTGCCGTTCATGATCGCCGGCGTCGTGGTCCTCCACGTCTGGGCGCTGCACGTCACCGGCCAGTCCAACCCGACCGGCATCGAAGTCAAGTCGAAGACCGACACCGTCGCCTTCACGCCCTATGCGACCATCAAGGATGGTTTCGCCATGGTCGTGTTCCTGGCCGTGTTCGCCTACTTCGTCTTCTACATCCCCAACTTCCTCGGCCATCCCGACAACTACATCATGGCCGACTCGCTGAAGACGCCGGCGCACATCGTTCCGGAATGGTATTACCTGCCGTTCTACGCGATCCTGCGCGCCATCACCTTCAACATCGGGCCGATCGACTCCAAGCTCGGTGGCGTGCTCGCCATGTTCGGTTCGATCGCGGTGCTGTTCGTCGTGCCGTGGCTCGACACCTCGAAGGTCCGTTCGGCTGTCTACCGTCCCTGGTACAAGCTGTTCTTCTGGATCTTCGTCATCAACGCGATCTTCCTGGGCTGGCTCGGCTCGCGTCCCGCCGAAGGCTCCTATGTGATCATGTCGCAGATCGCTACGCTCTACTACTTCGCATTCTTCCTGGTCATCATGCCGGTTCTTGGCCTAATCGAGACGCCGCGCCGCTTGCCCAACTCGATCACCGAAGCAGTGCTCGAGAAGAACAAGGGCGGCTCCGCTCATCCGGCTGGTGCAACCGCTGCACCCGAGACCCGCGGCTGAACCGAGAATCTGAGAGGGATTTTGGAATGAAAAAGATTCTCAACGGTCTGGCTGCCATCGGCTTCGTGCTCGCCGGCACCGCCGGCGTGGCGCTGGCTCAGGAAGCGCATAATGCGGCTGAGCCGACGCACTTCCCGATCCACAAGCCCAAGCAGATGGACTGGACTTTCGCCGGCCCATTCGGCACCTACGACAAGGGCCAGCTCCAGCGCGGCCTGAAGATCTACAAGGAAGTGTGCTCGGCCTGTCACTCGATGAACCTGGTGGCGTTCCGCACGCTTTCGGACCTCGGTTACTCCGAAGCGCAGGTCAAGGCCTTCGCCGCCGAGTACGAAGTGCAGGACGGCCCGAACGGCGATGGCGAGATGTTCACCCGCAAGGCTCTGCCTGGCGATCACTTCCCGTCGCCTTTCCCCAATTCGATTGCTGCGGCCGCCGCCAACAATGGCGCTGCTCCGCCCGACTTCTCGCTGATCGCCAAGGCGCGCGGCGTCGAGCGTGGTTTCCCGACCTTCGTGTTCGACATCTTCACCCAGTATGCGTCGAACGGTCCGGACTACATCCACGCGCTTTTGACCGGCTATGACGAGCAGCCGCCGGCCGGCATGGAAGTCGCCGAGGGCACGCACTACAACCCGTTCTTCATCGGCGGCAAGTCGCTGGCCATGGCCAAGCCGCTTTCCGACGGCCAGGTGACCTACGAGGACGGTTCGCCCGAGACGGTCGAGCAGTATTCCAGGGACGTCTCGGCCTTCCTGATGTGGGCCGCCGAGCCGCATCTCGAGGCACGTAAGCAGACCGGCTTCGCTGTTATGATCTTCCTGGTGCTGTTTGCCGGCCTCGTCTACGCCACCAAGCGCAAGGTCTGGGCCAACGTCCCGCACTGATCCGGCCTAGCCGATACGGAATCGAAGGGCGCTCGCAAGGCGCCCTTTTCTTTTGCCGCCCGACCCGTCAAAACTGCCAGTGCACGGTGCTAGAGCGTCCGGGAAAGGATGTGCTGCGCCGTTGGCAACGGAGCCCCCGCCGATGAATACCTCTCTTGAACAGACGCTGCTTGCCACCATCCGGAACATTCCCGATTACCCCAGGCCCGGCGTGATGTTCCGCGACATCACCACGCTGCTCGGCAATGCGCGCGCTTTCCGCCGCACCATCGACGAGCTCGTCCATCCCTATGCCGGTGCCAAGATCGACCAGGTCGCCGGCATCGAGGCGCGAGGCTTCATCCTGGGCGGCGCCATCGCGCACCAGATGTCGGCCGGCTTCGTGCCGATCCGCAAGAAGGGCAAGCTGCCGCACGAGACGGTGCGCATCGCCTACAGCCTGGAATACGGCCTCGACGAGATGGAGATGCACAAGGACGCCATCGCTGTCGGCGAAAAGGTCATCCTCGTCGACGACCTGATCGCCACCGGAGGCACCGCCGAGGCCGCGGTCAAGCTTCTGCGCCAGATCGGTGCCGACATCGTCGCTGCCTGCTTCATCGTCGATCTGCCCGACCTTGGCGGCCGCAAGAAGCTCGAAGCGCTCGGCGTCGACGTGCGCACGCTGATAGCCTTCGAAGGCCACTGAGGGGGCTCTGTGGTTGCCCAGGCGTGGAGAATGCCTCCACGTCTCTTGGGAGGGATGTCGACTGAGGAATTCCTGGATCGTCCCGGAGGTGGCCAGTCACCTCAAGGCCAAGCTTCAGGATTATCCAAGCCACGATAAATACACGTATGGAAGCTGACACCCTGGTCACGACGCGACATCACTGGATGTTGTGACACGGTCTGCCCAATTAGAGCGCCGCGCGTCTTTTGGGATGCGCAAAGGACGCTTTAAGTTATTGAATCTGCGCGTCGTGCTTTCCGAAATCGTTTCCGATTTCCGGGCCGATGCACTAATGCGACGGGAACAGCGTTGCTGCAATATTTGTTCTTGTTATGTTCTGAGTATGCAGTATGAACTCTCACGATCCTGCCACCGGAGAAAGGGGAGATTATGAGCGTTTATGTGACTGTGGGTGCATTGGAATCCGCCCAGTCGAATTCCTTCTATGATGCGACATTGGCGACCATTGGATGGAGCAAGCATACGGAATTTCCAGGCTGGYGCGCTTACTCTGAAGGTGGAACAGGCAAGGGTTTTGTCTTGTGGGTCAGCAAGCCTTTCAACGGCGAACCGGCCAGCGCTGGAAATGGCTCCATGGTCGGATTTATGGTCAAATCCCCTGTGGAAGTGGATGCTTTTTATGAAGCTGCCATGGCCAACGGTGGAGCCGATGAAGGTGCACCTAACCCACGTCCACACTATGGACCTACGTGGTACGCCGCCTACATGCGCGATCCATCTGGAAACAAGGTTTCTGTAGTCTACAACGGGTAGCCTCCGCGGCTGTCAGGCGTGGAGAATGTCTCCACGCCCTTTGTTTTTTGTCGAGGTGCGCGAGGGGCAGGACCACCAACCGTCGTTGGTCACGCCCTTGCGGTGCAGAGCCGCTAGCCAATCCCATAGATCAGGCTCAGGCGCCCGTTGGTGAGCTGTTCGACCTTCTGCAGCTCAAGGCCGTGGCGGCGCTCTGTGGCGGCAAAGAGCGCCTTGCCATCGCCGGCGACGAGCGGATAGACGATCAGGCGCAACTCATCGACCAGCCCGGCATCGATCAAGCTCGCAGTGGTTCGGGCGCCGCCGACCAGATAGATGTCCTTGCCGGGCAGGCGCTTCAGGGCTGCGACGTCTTCGAGAGTTCGAACGAATCTCGTGTTCGGCCAAAGCGTCGAAGCCAGGCTGTTCGACAGCACGTAATGCGGGGTCTTTTTGATGAACTGGGCCCAGTCGAGTTCGGCCGGTGTCGGTGCTGTGCCCGTGATCCAGGCGGGATTGCCCGGCTCATTCTGTATCGCCGTCCAATAGCGCTCGTAGCCGGGGTACATGTCGCCGCCAAGCAGGCAGGCGTCCACTTGCGCCATGACGCCATAGTCGTCGGACCAGGCCTCGACCCAATCCGCCATGCCTTCCGGTCCCTCGATCTTGCCGTCGACAGAGATCTTCATTCCAGCAATCAGCTTGCGCATTGCAATCTCCATATCGTTTGGTCAGCCGGTCCGCGATCGGCGCCGGGCTGAGACTTCGAGTTGTCATTCAGCCATATGGTTGAATGTAATATGCGCAAGCAAATAATCAACCGAATGGTTTAATGACTGCTGCCAAACGTCAGCATCTGTCAGCATCGACCGTGGATAGCCGCGCCGGTTTTTCCACGCCCCGAAAACCTCCCGTATCATTGACCTCGCGATCTTCCACGGGACCCCGGTGCGCACCGGGCTCGGGCCGGTGCCGGGCTGGCAGGAGGTCGGTGCTCCTGCTGGGTGATGAGCCCCCAAGCCCGGGCCTTGCGGCGGCTGGCGGTGAAAGCCGAGGCGACTGAGCGGGGCAAGAACACCGAGCGGGGCGCGAACGTCGCGCCACATACTAACTATCGGACGGCTCGGCCTCGCGCCCCGCTTCCCGAACTAC
>NZ_JBFUKO010000104.1:0-12126 GCF_056400805.1 Aminobacter sp. P4_H6_2 | reverse complement strand
CTTTTCGCTCAGCCCCGACGCTGCCGACCGGTTGAACACCGACATGGGGCGCTACCGCGACAAGATGATTCTGAGGCCCCAGGAGATCAGCAACCACCCCGAACTGATCCGACGCCTCGGCTGCATCGCCATGAACGGGCTGATCGAGGCCGACATCTACGGCAACGTCAACTCGACCCACATCATGGGCTCGCGCATCCAGAACGGCATCGGCGGCTCGGGCGATTTTGCCCGCAACGCCTATGTCTCGATCTTCATGACGCCGTCGACGGCCAAGGGCGGCAAGATCTCGGCCATCGTGCCGCAGGCAAGTCATGTCGACCACATCAACCAGGATGTGCAGGTGCTCGTCACCGAGCAAGGGCTGGCCGATCTGCGCGGCCTGTCGCCCAAGCAGCGCGCGCGGCTCATCATCGAAACCTGCGCTCATCCGGATTATCGGCCCGCATTGGCCGACTATTTCGAGCGCGCGCTGAAGCATTCATACGGATTGCAGTCGCCGTCGCTGCTCAACGAAGCGCTGTCGTGGCATCAGCGCTACATCGAGACCGGATCGATGCGTGCCTGATTCGCTTACTGCACGACGAAAAAATCGCTGATCCGCTGCGCCATCTGCCTGAGCATGGGCAGGATCTCAGCTTCCATGTCGGCCGGCGTGTGACGTTGGGTCTGCGTTGAGACATTGATCGCGGCGATGATCGCATTGGAGCGGTCGCGCAGCGGCACGGCTATCGAGCGCAGGCCGATTTCCAGCTCTTCGTCGACGATCGCGAAATCGTCGTTGCGCACCTGAGCGATGATCCCGGAAAGCCGCGTCCTGTCGACGGTCGTCTTGGGCGTGCGCTGTGTGATCGTTGCCCGCGCCAGGAATGTTTCGAGATCGCTTTCCCCGAGGCCCGAAAGCAGCACGCGCCCCATGGCCGTGCAGTGGGCGGGCAAATGCGCTCCGACTTGCAGGTCCACCGCGATGATGCGCGGGCCTGGAACACGCGCGACATAGACCATGTCTTCGCCTGACAGGATCGCCGCCGAACAGGATTCATGCAGCTTGGCTGCGGTCTCGCGCATGAAGGGTTCGGCGAATGTCCATAACGGCACGCCATGCAGCCAGATGCGGGCCTGCGCCAGAAGACGCGGCGACAGCGAGAAGTTCCGTCCCGCCTGTACGGCATAGCCCGTCGCCACCAGTGTCAGCAGGAAGCGCCGGGCGCCGGCGCGGGTGAGGCCTGCTTTTTCGGCGGTCTCGGTCAGAGTCAGTCCGGCAGGATTGGCGGCCAGGATCTCCATGACGGCGAGCCCGCGTTCCAGCGAAGTGACGTGATCCCGGCCGGTTTCGTCGTCGCTCATGCGGCATTCCTCGGGAAATAGCGGCGCAACGAAGTCATCTCATTGACTCCAGCGTCATCTTGGCTCAAAAATGTATCGCATAGAAAACAAATGTTCGCAATACGAACTTTTGAACGGACTTTGGACAAACGGGACGAAACGCGATGACCAAATTTCTCCCCCTGTCGCAGGCGGTCGCCGACAATCTCAACAACGGCGACACCGTGGCCTTCGAAGGGTTCACGCACCTCATTCCCACCGCGGCCGCGCATGAGGCGATCCGCCAGGGCTTCAAGGACCTGACGCTGGTCCGCATGACGCCTGACCTGATCTACGACCAGATGATCGGCATGGGCATGGCCAGGAAGGCGATCTTCTCCTACGCAGGCAATCCCGGCGTTGGCCTGCTGCGCCGTCTGCGCGACGCGGTCGAGAACGGCTTTCCGCATGCGCTCGAGATCGAAGAGCACAGCCATGCCGCCATGGCCAACGCCTATGAGGCGGGCGCCGCCGGCCTGCCTTGCGCGATCTTCCGCGGTTATCGCGGCGCAGAGCTCGCCAGGGTCAATCCGAACATCAAGTCGGTGACATGCCCGTTTACCGGCGAGGTGCTCGCCGCCGTTCCGTCGGTTCGTCCTGACGTCACTTTCATCCATGCCCAGAAGGCCAACAAAAAGGGCGACGTGCTGGTTGAAGGCATCATCGGCATCCAGAAGGAAGCAGCCCTTGCCGCCAAGCGCGCCGTGGTCACGGTCGAGGAAGTGGTCGACAATTTCGACGACCTGCACCCGAACCTGACGGTTCTGCCGAACTGGTCGGTCACCGCGATTTCCGTGGTGCCGGGCGGAGCCCACCCGTCCTACGCCCATGGCTATTACATTCGCGACAACGCTTCTTATCTCGAATGGGACGAGATCGCTGCCGACCGCGACCGCTTCCGCGAGTGGATGCAAAAGAACGTCATCGAAAAGAGCGCCGACGACTTTGCGGCCCGCGTCGAACACCTGAGGAACGTGGCATGAGCGAACTCGGCTTCACCCCCAACGAAATGATGACGATTGCCGCCTCGCGCGCCTTGAAGGGCGACGACGTCTGCTTCGTCGGCATCGGCGCGCCATCGGCCGCCTGCAATGTCGCGCGGCTGACACATGCGCCCGACATCACGCTGATCTATGAATCGGGCACCATTGGCACCGCGCCCGACGTCCTACCGCTGTCGATCGGCGACGGTGAGCTGTGCGACACGGCCGTCACCACAGTCTCGGTGCCAGAGATGTTCCGCTACTGGCTGCAGGGCGGACGCATTTCGATCGGCTTCCTTGGTGCCGCCCAACTCGACAAGTTCGGCAACATCAACACGACTGTCATCGGCGACTACGCCCACCCCAAGACCCGCCTGCCGGGCGGGGGTGGCGCACCGGAGATCGCGACGTCGTCGAAGGAAATCTACATCACCATGGCGCAGTCCAAGCGCGGCATGGTTGAAAAGATCGACTTCTACACCTCCTTCGGCCACGGCGAGGGCGGCGATCATCGCCAGCGTCTCGGCATCGACACCAAGGGCCCGACGCTTTTGATCACCGATCTGGCGATCTGGAAGCCGGACCCCGTCACCAAGGAGTTCACCGTCGTTTCTCTGCATCCGGGTGTGACCCGCGACAAGGTGCAAGAGACTTGTGGTTGGACAGTCAAGTTTGCCGACACGCTTGAGGAAACCCCAGCACCGACTGAATTGGAACTCAAGACGCTGCGTGATCTCAAGGCACGCACCGACGCAGCCCACAAGGGCGAAGCGGTTGGCGCAAAGAGAGGATCGAAGGATGGCTGAGGCCTATATCTGCGACTACATCCGCACGCCGATAGGCCGCTTCGCCGGTTCATTGGCGTCGGTCCGCGCCGACGATCTTGGCGCCGTGCCGCTCAAGGCGCTGATGGAGCGCAGTGCCGGCGTCGATTGGGCAGCGGTCGACGACGTCATCTATGGCTGCGCCAACCAGGCCGGCGAGGACAACCGCAACGTTGCCCGCATGTCGCTGCTTCTGGCCGGCCTGCCTCAGGACGTGTCGGGCACGACCATCAACCGGCTCTGCGGTTCGGGAATGGACGCGCTGATAGCGGCTGCCCGCGCCATCAAATCAGGCGAAGCCGAGTTGATGATCGCTGGCGGTGTCGAAAGCATGAGCCGCGCGCCCTTCGTCATGCCCAAGGCGGACGCGGCGTTCTCGCGCCATGCCGAAATCCATGACACCACCATTGGCTGGCGCTTCGTCAATCCTTTGATGAAGAAGCAGTACGGCGTCGATTCGATGCCCGAGACCGGCGAGAACGTGGCGGAAGACTTCTCCGTGTCGCGCGCCGATCAGGACGCCTTTGCTGTGCGCAGCCAAAACAAGGCTGTCGCCGCCCAGGAAAACGGTCGCCTAGGCAAGGAGATCACGCCGGTGACCATCCCGCAGCGCAAGGGCGATGCGGTTGTCGTGTCGAATGACGAGCATCCGCGTGCCGGCACGACCATCGAAACGCTTGCCAAGCTGCCGACGCCGTTCCGTCAGGGCGGGACGGTGACGGCCGGCAACGCCTCGGGCGTCAATGACGGCGCGGCAGCGTTGATCGTCGCCTCGGAAGCCGCGGTGAAGAAATACGGTCTGACGCCGATCGCGCGCRTGCTCGGCGGTGCGGCTGCCGGCGTTGCGCCGCGCATCATGGGCATTGGCCCTGCACCGGCGACCAAGAAGCTGTGCGCCCGGCTGGGCATTTCACCTTCCGATTTCGACGTCATCGAACTCAACGAAGCATTCGCCTCCCAAGGCATCGCCGTGCTCCGTGACCTTGGCATTGCCGAGGATGCGGAGCACGTGAACCCGAATGGCGGGGCCATCGCACTGGGCCATCCGCTTGGCATGTCGGGCGCCCGCATCGCTGGTACCGCGGCGCTGGAGCTCGGCTTGCGCGGTGGCAAGCTGGCGCTTGCCACCATGTGCATCGGTGTCGGGCAAGGTATTGCGATCGCTCTCGAAAGAGCGTGAGCCGTATCCGGATACCGAAAATGAAAACGCCCGGCATTGCCGGGCGTTTTGGTCAGTAAGCTCACTCGAAGAGACTGAACAGGAATCGCACGCTGATCAGCAACAGGAATATGCCGAAGGCGACTTCCAGTTTCCGCTTCGACAGCGAATGCGCCAGGCGCGCGCCCAAAGGCGCAGTCAGCACGCTGGTTGGCACAAACAAGATCAGCCCGACGAGCGAGACATAGCCCAGCGAGAGCGGAAACTGCAGGGCTGCGACATCCGGGTACTCCGCCGCGCGGGGCCAGCCGGCATAGATGTAGCCGAGCGCACCCGGGATGGAGATCAGCACGCCGAGGCCGGAGGATGTCGCAACCGCCTGATGGATCGGCCGGCCGTAAAAGGTCATGAACAGGTTGGAGAGCTGGCCGCCGCCGATACCCATCAGGCTCGACAGCACGCCGATGATCCAGCCATAGATGTTCATGATGAGCTTGCCCGGCATGTCGAGCCCGAGCCGCCACGAATCCTTGCCGAACAAAAGCCGGATCGCCGAGAAACCGGCGACGACGACGAACACCGCCTTGAACAGATCGGCCGGTGCGTAGCGCGCTATCACGCTGCCCATGATGACGCCGACAATGACCGGTATGGCCCATTGCTTGAGGATCGCCATGTCGACAGCGCCCTTGGCACGGTGTGCGTTGAACGAGCGTATCGAGGTCGGGATGATGATGGCGAGAGAGGTGCCGACGCACAGCGGCATGCGAACCTCCTCGGGAACTCCGACGGACTGGAACAGTTCGTAGAGCACCGGCACGATGACGGTGCCACCGCCGACACCGAAGACTCCAGCGAGCAGGCCGGTAATGGCGCCGGCGCCCAGAAGGGCTACGGCGAGCCAGATGATTTCAAACGTCGATATGCCGGCCATGTCAGGAAAACTCACGCGAGAATGATGCGGGGGCTACAAGACGCAGCGCGTCCGGCGAGGCTCCCCTAGGGTTAGCGGCGCCACATATGGCACGAAGCATTGGGTCAGTCTCCCCCCGAATGCGATGCCAGACTGAGACTCCATTGGCCGTCAAAACATCGCAACAGTTTTGCGGAAAACCACCCGGATGGGTGGTTGCCTGTGATGTGTTATATCCATATGAATATAACGAATCCGTAGCTTTGCTGCGGCTCGCGCAATCATGGAGGACTGACGATGTTCACGCGTAGGGGATTTGGGGTGCGGCTCGCCGCGATGGTCGGTGGTCTTGCAGCGGTGCTATCGCTCGGCCTGCCGGCAGCACGCGCCGATGGCGATGTGGTCGTGTTCGCTGCGGCCAGCCTCAAGAACGCGCTTGATGCCGTTGACGCCGCCTGGAAGGCCGAAGGCGGCAAGTCCGCTACCGCCTCTTATGCCGCAAGCTCAGCACTCGCCAAGCAGATCGAAGAGGGCGCGCCCGCCGACGTGTTCATCTCCGCCGACCTCGACTGGATGAAGTATCTCTCCGACAAGAAGCTCATCAAGGATGGCTCGGAAGTGAAGCTGCTCGGCAACCGCATCGTGCTCGTTGCGCCAAAGGATTCCGCCGCCAAGACCGAGATCGCTCCTAATTTCGACCTCGCAGCACTGCTCGGCGACGGCCATCTCGCCATGGGCGACGTCAAGGCCGTGCCCGCCGGCAAATACGGCAAGGCGGCACTGGAAAAGCTCGGCGTCTGGTCGTCTGTCGAAGGCAAGATCGCCCAGGCTGAAAACGTGCGCGCAGCGCTCAAGCTGGTCTCTACCGGCGAAGCCCCGCTCGGCATCGTCTACCAGACCGATGCGAAGGCCGAACCCGGCGTGAAGATTGTTGGCATTTTCCCGGAAGACTCGCATCCTCCCATCGTCTATCCGGTAGGCCTGACGGCGGACTCGAAGAGCGCGGACGCGGCTGCGTACGTGAAATATCTTCAGTCCGCCAAGGCTAAGGAGCTGTTCGAGGCGCAAGGTTTCACTATGCTTGCGCCCGTCGCTTCCAACTAAAGGCATTCAGACTGACGCATGACATGGCTGGACCTCACTCCTGACGAATGGAATGCGGTCCACCTGTCGATCAAGGTGGGGCTGTGGGCGATGGCCGCCAGCCTGCCTTTCGGCATTGCGATTGCCCTGTTGCTGGCGCGTGGCAAATTCTGGGGCAAGTCGCTGCTCAACGGCGTCGTCCATTTGCCGCTCGTCCTGCCGCCCGTCGTCACCGGCTACTTGTTGCTTTTGAGCTTCGGCCGACGCGGGCCCATCGGCTCGTTCCTCGACGAGCATTTCGACATCGTCTTTTCATTTCGCTGGACCGGTGCCGCCCTTGCCTGCGCTGTCATGGGCTTTCCGCTGATGGTGCGAGCCATCCGCCTATCCATCGAGGCGGTCGACCGCAGGCTCGAGTCGGCAGCCGGCACGCTGGGCGCGAGCCCGCTTTGGGTATTTCTCACGGTGACGCTACCTTTGATCCTGCCCGGCGTCGTTGCCGGCATGATCCTGTCTTTCGCCAAGGCGATGGGCGAGTTCGGCGCCACTATCACCTTCGTCTCCAACATCCCCGGCGAAACCCAGACGCTGCCATCGGCGATCTACACGTTCACCCAGGTGCCCGGCGGTGACGCTGGCGCAATGCGGCTGACGCTGATCTCGATTRCCATTTCGATGATAGCGCTGATCGTCTCCGAGATATTCGCCCGCCGCATCGGCCAACGCATGGATGTCGGATGACACTGCTCGTCGATGTCCGCCACCGCCTCGGCGCGCTGAACCTTGAGGCCCGTTTCGAAAGTGCGGGTCACCTGACCGCTTTGTTCGGCCCGTCCGGCTCGGGAAAAACCTCGCTCATCAACATCATCGCTGGCCTGATCCGCCCTGATGCCGGTCGCATCGTCATAGGCGAGAGGACGCTGGTCGACACGACGGCTCGAAAATTCGTGCCCGCCCACAGGCGCCGGGTCGGTTTCGTCTTCCAGGACGCGCGGCTGTTTCCGCATCTCACAGTGCGCTCGAACCTGCTCTATGGCCGCTGGTTCACTCCGCGCACGGAACGCTACGCGGAGTTCGATCGCGTCGTCGACATGCTTGGCATCGGCCATCTCCTGGCGCGGCGTCCTGCGCTGCTTTCGGGTGGCGAAAAGCAACGCGTCGCCATCGGCCGAGCCCTGCTGGCAAGCCCGAGACTGCTCCTGATGGACGAGCCGCTGGCTTCGCTCGACGACGCCCGAAAGTCTGAGATCATGCCTTATCTCGAACGGCTTCGCGACGAGACCAGGATCCCGATCGTCTATGTCAGCCATTCCATATCGGAGGTCGCCCGGCTCGCCACCGACATCGTGGTGATGGCTGAGGGCAAGGTTGCAGCGTCCGGGCCGACAATCGAGATCATGCAGCGCCTAGACCTGTTGCCGCCGGAAGAGGTGGGCGAGGGCGGTGCCGTGCTCGACATGAAGGTCCTGCACCATGACGAAATTTTTGGCATGACCGTCCTTGGCGCTGCAGCTGGCGAAATGCGTGTACCGCGCATCGGGCTGGCCGAAGGCACGACAGTTCGCGTCCGGGTGAGGGCGCGCGACGTGATGATCGCCACCGAGCGGCCGCAAGGGTTGAGCGCGCTCAATATCCTGCCCGGCCGCATCGCCGAGATCGGCAAGGTCAATGGTGCGCAGATAGACCTTCGGCTCGACTGCCACGGTGATATGCTCGTCTCGCGGATCACCCGCCAGTCGCTGGAGACTCTTCAGCTTAGTGTTGGCCGCGACGTCTTTGCCGTCATCAAGACCGTTGCATTCGATCGCGCCAATCTTTCTCCAGGGGCGCCGCTTGTGCTAACCAGCGACTGACTGGAGCAGCCGATGCCATCTCTGACCTTGCGCTTGTATCTCGACCCAAAGGGCCGCCTGGGGCCGGGCAAGGTCGAACTTCTCGAACAGATTGCCGTCACCGGCTCGATCTCGGCTGCGGCGCGCGCCATGGAGATGTCCTACAAGCGCGCCTGGGACCTTGTCGAAGAACTCAAGGAAATGTTCGGCAAGCCGCTGGTAGCGGCCAAGACCGGGGGCAAGCATGGCGGCGGTGCCGAGCTGACGCTTGTCGGTGAGGAGGTCGTGCGCCAGTTCCGCGACATGGAGCGCGCGGTGAACGAGGCCGCAGCGCCCCACATCAAGGCGCTGCAAGCCGAAGCTGACGCGAAATAGTTTATTTCCCGAGTTCGATCGAACGAACCCGGGCTGCCTCGACGGCCTCCGTGAGCAGGTTCTTCAGCCGGTCTTCGCCCATCAAAACGCTGAGCGCTGCCGCCGTCGTGCCATTCGGGCTGGTCACCTGGCGGCGCAGGACGGCAGGGTCTTCGCGGCTTTCGGCGGCGAGGCTTGCGGCGCCATAAACTGTCTGCATCGCAAGGAGCGAGGCCGTCTTGGACGGAAGTCCGGCATTTTCGGCTGCTGCCGTCAGGCACTCGATGAAATGGAAGATGTAGGCCGGTCCCGAACCGGAAACCGCCGTCACTGCATCCATAAGCCCTTCGTCGGCGATGGTCGCGACCTCGCCGCTGGCCGACAAAAGGTCGCCGACGATGTCCTTGGCTTTTTCGGTGACGTGTTCGTTGGAGTAGAGAACCATCATGCCTTTGCCGATGGCCGCCGGCGTATTGGGCATGCAGCGCGCGATCGGCGTGTGGCTGCCGAGGATCTCGGCGAATGTGGCGACGGGAGTGCCCGCAGCTACGCTGACGAAAGTGGCCTTGGCATTGCCGAAGCGGCGATAGCCTGATGTGACTTCGCGAATGACCTGCGGCTTGACCGCAACGACGATGATCTCGGGGTCGGCATCGACCGGTATGCCGCCAACTTCCGAAGCGACCCGGCTGCCGAGTTCAGCCGCCCGGGCACGAAGCTCCGCGTTGGGCTCGACCACGAAGGTTTCATCAGGCGCGAGCTTGCCCGAATTGAGCCAGCCCGTGAGCATGGCGTAGCCCATGTTGCCGCAGCCGGCGAGGATCAGTCTGATGGTCATGCAAAGCCCTCCGAACGCAACTGACATAGACTGTCTTGAGGCCATGCGGAAGGGTGCTGTGCCACTTCAGCGTGTGCCGTCCAACGCCTTGCTGAAAGCGTTGGTGAAGGTGACGCCGCCACGCGGGCCGGCCTCGGCCAAAACGACGTCCATGAAGGCGTCTGTTATCCGGATCACGGCAAAGCCGCCCATGAAGGCTGCTTTCGGCTTGAACAGGTCGAGCCCGTCGCGCTGGTAGATCATCGCGGTGTCGTGCTGGTGGCCGTGGAAGACGCCAATCACGTTGGTGCCGCCGATGGCTTCAAGCAGCGCGCGCCGTTCGTCATCGCTCCACCAGTGCGGCTCGCCGCGTCCCTTGTCATTGAATGTATGGGCATCCGCGTCCCACCTCTCAGTCGAGAACGGGTCCCAACCATAATGCTGGAACAGCATTACCGGCCGCCCGTCGCTGGCAAAGGTCTTGAGGTCCTGCTTGAGCCAGTCGAGCGCGCTGATCGCGCCCTTGGCGGTGTCGCCGGCGAATCTGTGGGTCTGGACGAGGTGCAGGCCGCCCCAGTCCCATGAATAGCAGTCGGATGGCGCTTCGTAGTCGGTGGYCGGGACCGGTGGCTTGAAGAATACGCTGGGGCGGTGGTTGATCTCGACATAGTCGCGCATCTCGCGTCGGTACCAGTCGACATGCGGTGGCGGGCCGTCCTGGTCGAGATCGTGATTGCCGAGCCCCACATAGACAGGCACATGCACGCGGTCGGGGCCGTTGCCTTCCTGGTAGCGCTGGCTGAACTGCAGAAGCTGCGTGCCTTCATGCGGTTGCGTCACCTGGCCGCCGCCGTCGTCGGTCATGTCGCCGCCGATCACCAAACCGAGCGAACGCCCGATCCTTTGGCCGGCACCCGCCAATCCACTTGGCACGCCGCCGATCTCGCGCGGCCACGCGAATTCGCCGACCTCGTTCAGCGCCGCGATATGCCGGCGCAGATTTTCGTCGGTCTTGCCTTCGGCCTGGCAATTGGGACTGAGACCGCTTGCCATGCGGCAGGCGTGGATGTCGGCCGAAAACAGGAAGGTCGCGTCGATCTTCGGCCAGGTGGCACTACGCGCCGTGGGCACCTTGAGCAACGAGGCGAGGCCGATGCCCAGTGTCTGGGCAAGCATCTGGCGTCTGGAAACAGTGGCGATCATAGCGCGAGAATGTCTTTCTCGCCGCGCATGATCAAGAGCGCTGCTCAGGCACTCGACTTGTGGATGACCGTGCGTGAGACCAGCCGGAGCCCGAGTACGCCGAAGACGAAGAACATCCACACCGGGTCGGTACGGCGGAAGAAGAAGCTTTCGAGGAAGGCGTTGAGCGACGTAAACAGCACCACCATCATGAAGAAGTCGCCGAGGAAGACGTTTTCCTTGTAGAGCGGGATGCGCATGTAATCGCGCATCGGTGCGATCAGGAAGACATAGATCGCCACCACGAGTGCCGGGAGTCCCATGGCCACCGCGAGATCGATGTAGCCATTGTGGCCATGCACGATCCCGCTGATGTCCCAGCCCTGGTCGAAGGTATGATCGATCCTGGTGACAATGGGCGTACCCCAGAAGCTTTCATAGCCGTAGCCGAACCAGGGCTGCCTGGCGATCATCTTGCCGGCAAACTCCCAGATCGTGGTGCGGCCGGTATAGGTGAGATCCGGGAAAAGATGGGCGGCAAGCTGCTTGAGCGGGTCGATGAAGACGATGCCGAGCGTGGCTAGTGCTGTGCCGGTCACGGCAAGCGCAAACACCAGGGGCACGCCAAGCCGCATGCCGATCATTCCGGGCAAAAGCACCAGCAGGATCGAAAGCGGCACAAGGCCCGCCGTGGTCTTCGAGCCGGTATGCGCCATGAAGACCATGGCAAGCAGAAACAGAACGATACCCGACCTGCACCAGCCGCGGCGGAACAGGTAGATGCCGGCGAAACTGAAACAAGCCATGACGGGTGCTGCGATGTTCTTGTGGGAGAAGGCGCCTCGCCAAAGCCCGGAGTGTTCGGGTTCGAAGCCGCCGGAGCCATGGATCGCAACGCTCGGATAGAAAATGACGCCGCCATAGCAAAGCCCGACGACGACGAAACCGGCGAAGGCGAGCACAGTCGAATAGGCTTCGCCGTCACGCGGCAGCGCCAGCACGGTTGCCATGGCGATGATACCGATGAGGGTGAATGTGGCGGCGCGGAAGGCGGCGCCGGGGTCGATGGCATTTGCCACCGAAATCATGAAGAAGCACAAAAGCAGCAGCCACGGCAGGCCCGCCAGTGCGCGCAGCCTGCCCGGACCGGCAAGGGTCAGCAGCGAAAACATGGCAAATGCGCCGAGCGATCCGAAGCCGAGCTGGTTGACGATATCGCCACCGCCATCGAGGTTGGCGCTCGCTGGCTGGAACGGCCGGAACGACACGATGACGATGGTCAGCACCACCGCAGCGACGGCCGTGGCGACGCCCGCTGGGTTGAACGCCGCCGAAAGCGGCGCGGTGTCAGTTCTTCTCAGGCTGCCGGTATTGCTCATTGGCATAACCGAAGTCGGCCATCACACGGCCGAGCGCCACATGGATCGGATAGATCGCCACCGACGGCGAGCCGGTGACGACAAGGCGCTTCAAGGCACGCAGGGGCGAAGCGGCGAGAAGTGCGAGGCTTTTGAGGAAGACGCGCGTATTGGCGAATGGCGTGCCAGCATATTTCTTCTTGGCAACCAGTGTCGAGATGACACCGTTGCGCAAGGAACGGGCGCGGATCCAGTC
>NZ_JBFUKO010000103.1:0-12192 GCF_056400805.1 Aminobacter sp. P4_H6_2 | reverse complement strand
ATATCCGCCTGCCACTGTCGCTCCTGTCTCAGCCAGCCTGGCGAGACGAAACAGGAGTGAAGCATGAAGAAGTTTGTCATTGCCGCAGCGATTCTGACCGTCGCGCCCACCGGTGCATTCGCCAAGGAGATGAGCGCCACGATCAAGAGCGTCGACAAGGCAAAGGACGCGGTTGTCCTGAACAGCGGTCAGACTCTGACACTGCCTGAAGGCATCGAAGCGGAGACGCTGAAGGCCGGCGAGAAGGTCCTGATCAGCCTTGCGACGGATACGGCTGGCAAGACCGTCGTGACAGCCATCAAGCCAGCAAAATAGCCACAACGCATACGAACGGGCGGCCCCTGCTTCACCGCAAGGCAGGGGCAGGGGCCGCTTGATTTTGAGGCGCATTCACTTGCGCGTGACCTGCCTTATTCCTTGTAACAAATCCGCTCCTGCCTTCGTATCTTGTGCAACGGCCCGGCATAGGGAGAACACCGATGACCAAGGCACTTTCAAACGCGAAGATCACCACCTGGCACCGCAAGGCATTTTGGCTTTCAACAGCTGCCGCTGCAGTCGGCGCTTGGGCTTTTGCCGCAGCACCAAGCGCTGCCCAGGAAGGGATAAAAATCCCGGCGCCAGCACTCGACGAACCGGCGCAAGGCGGTTTGGAGGTGGCGGTAGTGGCAGGCGGCTGCTTCTGGGGGGTGCAAGGCGTCTTCCAGCATGTCTCAGGTGTCAAGGATGCCGTCTCGGGCTACTCCGGCGGCGACAGCAACACCGCGCAATACAACACGGTCAGTACCGGCTCGACCGGCCATGCGGAGTCGGTGAAGATCATCTTCGACCCGCACAAGATCAGCTATGGCCGGATCCTGCAGATCTATTTCTCGGTCGCCCACGATCCAACCGAATTGAACCGCCAGGGTCCTGATACCGGCACGCAATATCGTTCAACGATCTTCCCGGCCAATGCCGAGCAGGCGAAAATCGCCAAGGCCTATATCGCCCAACTCAACCAGGCCAGGATCTACGACGCGGCCATCGCGACCAGCATCGAGCCCGGCCGCGCCTTCTATCCGGCCGAGGCCTATCATCAGGACTTTCTGGCCCTGAACCCGACCTACCCCTACATCGTCTATAACGACCTGCCGAAGATCGAGAACCTCAGGCGCCTCTTCCCCGACCGCTACCGCAGCGACCCGGTGCTGGTGTCGGAAGCCAAGGCATCCAACTGACCAAGCTCCGGCTCGCCCTTGGTAGTGCCTAAACGATGAACCGGATCGCGCGCTGGATTTCGAAGAAGTCACTCGCCGTGAAACGCAGCGTGCGCGCAGCGACATGCTCGACGCCGGGATACCAGCTGCCGCGATAGGCCTCGGTCGGATTGGTGTATTCGACGACCAGTTCGAAGCGGTCGGCGAGCTTGGGAAGGCAGCCCTTCAGATCGCCCGACAGCGCCTTTTCCACGCCTTCGCGAATGGCGGCCACCGAGGCCTTCGGCGTCAGCGACCGGGTCGCTGGGCCAAAGCCTTCGCTGGTGGCAACGGTGCCGATGCCAGACACGATCGCCTTGGCTTCGGCACACATGCCTGCATCGCCTGAAAGAAACGCCGACGGTACACCGTAGCGCGCGGCACAAAGGGCATTCAGCGTGAATTCCGACGCTACCTCGCCATTGATCAAAAGGCGCGAAACCGTGCCGGTCAGCGTATGCGCCAGCGGGTTGGTGTCAGTGCCTGCCTTGTTGTGGTAGCCGGTGTAGAGTGCGGCCGAAAAGCTCTTGTCGATGCCGAACATCATGATGTCGGGGTGACCGCTCCAGTCCCTGATGATGCTGACAAAGGCCGGCAGCTTCGACAGGATGAGGTTGCGCCCGGTGGAGTGCGCGTCCTTGACCACCACTTCCTTGGCGCCGGCAGCCTTGGCGCCCTCACAGGCCGCCACCAGCTCGTCGGTCATGTATTCGCGGAACTCTTCATATGCCGCGTGCCCCTTCCTGGCCTCGTCCCAGACAGTGATGCCAGCGGTGCCTTCGATATCGGCGCTGATGAAAACTTTCATGATCGTTCCCTACGGTTTTTACAGAAGCTCGGACATCGACGACAAAAGCCTGTCGATCTGGATTGGAGAATGCTCGGAAAACACCGCGAGCCGCATGGTCGGCACGTCGGACGCATCGGAATAGCCGCCCGGCTGCTGGACCCTGACGATGATGTCGCGCTCGGCGAGGCGATCGCGCATCCGCTCCAGGTCCGTGACGCCCTTGATGGTGACGATCGGCACCGGCGTATCGGCAACCTCGAAGCCCAGACCACGCAGTCCGCTGCGCATATGGCGGACATTGCGCGCCAGATTGGCCCGCTTGTCGGTCGTCTGCAGCACACGCAACGAAGCAGCAGCCGCAGCGGCAAGGCCTGGTGGTGCTGGCGAAGCGCCGCGCATGATCATGGCGTTTTGCGTGATCTTTTTGGCAAGTGCCGCGTCGCCGGGCACAACGCCGCCGAGCGCGCCGAACGCCTTGCTCATCGTGCCGGMAAAGAAATTGCCCTCGCCTTCGAGCCCGGCATGCTGCAACGACCCGCGCCCGGTTTCGCCCAGCACGCCGACGCCATGGGAATCGTCGATGCACAAAAGCGCGCCCTCATAAGGCGCCATCGCCTGCCTGAAGTCGTTGAGCGGCGCAAGCCTGCCGGAGGACGGAAACACCCCGTCGGTCAGCACCGCCGGCCGCTGTTTCGGCAAGACATGACGCGACAATTGCTCGGCGAGATCGCCGGCATCGGCATGACGGAATTCGTGCACCGGCTTGCCCAGCGTCGGGATCGCATCGCGGGTGCTGTAGTGGGTCGCAGCGTCGATGAAGATGAGGTCGAAATCGTCGCGCAGGCCCTGCAGCAACACCAGCGGGCTGGTGTAGCCGGAGATCATGTAGACGACCTCTTCGGTGCCGAACCATTCTCGCAGCCGCTCCTGCAGGTCGGCATAGACCTGCATGTGGGCCAGCGTGCCTGGCCCCATGCCATACTGCCTGGTCGCAGCGCAGGCCGCCTCGATCACCTCGGGGTGGCCGTGCAGGCAGAAGTATGAGGTGCCGCAGTAATAATCGACCTCGCGCCCGCCAATGACCATGCGGGCGCCAATGGGCGATTCCATTTTGAACGGAGCGGTCATGATCCTGATCAGGCCGCCACCGCTTGGGAGGATGCGCGGCGCTCCAAGAACATCGGCCCGACACGGATGCCGCGCTTGCCATTGTCGTCGACGGCATCGAGCTCCAGGATTTCGTCCTCATAGAGCTTGCCATGCATGCGGAACCGCCCTTCCTCCACCGGCTCGCAAGCATGGGTGCAGAAATACTCGATCAGGCACTTCAGCCCGCCATGGCTGTAGGTCAGATAGGTGATGTTGAAGTCCGGACCATACTCGCCGAGATGCGGCTTGATTGCGTCGGGCACAGTCTCGTCGACAGGTGCGTCGATGCGCGTCCAGCTTGCATCCTTCCACACCAGTTTGCCTTGCGCGGGGAAGGACAGGTTCATGTGGGCATAACCGGCACCGCGCCCATAGATGCGGCCGTCGATGACGAAGTCCTTGCCAGCGACGGGGCGGATCTGCAGCGGCACGCCATCGCCCATCAGATAGAGCTTGCCGGCCTTGGCCTTGACCTCGACGACTTCCTTGGTGGCCTCATCGCGGTAGTAGCCGGGCAAGGTTTTGAACTGCTCGTCGGCAATGACCGGCGGGCGCTGCATGCGCTCCAGCGCCTTGCCCATCTTGCGCTCTGAAAGCGCGATGCGCAGGCCGTCGATGCCAAGCCGCGAGGCGATCTGGTTGGCGAAATCGAGCGTCGCAAAGACCAGCACGCCGATGCCGGCGCCCGGCAGGATCAGCATGTGCGAGGCATAGCCGTAGACCGCGCCGCCATGGCCGACCGACTCCCAGCCGTCGACGTCGCCCGCACCGAAGCACAGGCCGTAGCCGGCCATCGACTTGTCCAGGCTGTCGGGGCGCTTGCCGAACGGCGTCCACATCTCGCGCAGCGAAGCAGGCGAGACGATCGAATTGCCCTTGGCATCGAAGCCACCGCGCAGCAGGCACTGCACATAAAGCGCCATGTCGCCGGTGGTGGAAAAGATGTTGCCGGCCGGCGAACCGCCAAGGCTGAACACCGGCGCCGGCGTATCGCCATCGAGCGTCCACATGTCGGCAGGGGCAAGCCGCTCGCGGATACCGGGCCCCATGCCGCATGAGGACTTGTTCATGCCGAGCGGCTTCAAGATGTTTTCGGCGACATAGTCGGAATAGCTCTGGCCGGTCACCACCTCGATGACCCGCCCGACAACGGCGATACCGGCATTGGAATAGTGCATGATGCCGATGCTCGGATCCTGCTTCAGCGTCGAGCTTGCCAGTTCGTTTACCGTATCTTCGAGCGGCGGACGGGTCGCATCGAGATAATGGCCGCTCTTGGGCTCACGCACCAGACCCGAGGTATGCGTCATCAGCTTGCGCAGCGAGATCACCGAACCGTGCGGCCCGCCCTCGGCACCGGCGAACGGGTTGATCGGGTGGAAGCCAGGCAGATAGGTCGACACGTCGACATCGATATCGACCAGCCCCTTTTCAGCCAGCTGCATCATCGCCAACGAGGTGAAGGTCTTGGTGATCGAGCCGATGCGGAAGCAGGTGTCTTCGCCCATGTCGAAATGGCGATCGCTGCGCTGAATGTGGCCTTTGGCCAGGACGCCGTCGCGATCGACGAGCGCGTAGGAAATCGACGGGATCGCCTTGTCTTCGACTTCGTAGCGGATCAGGTCTTCGAACAACTCGATCGAGGCAGCAGACAGAGAAGGCATGGAAAAACGCTCCTTGAATCGCAATGGGGATCTCAATGGGAATGGCGAGGGTCGAGCATGTCGCGCAGCGCATCGCCGACGAGATTCCACGACAAAACGAAGAGGAAAACGGCAGCACCGGGGAAAGCCAGCGTGTACCAGAAC
This sequence comes from Aminobacter sp. P4_H6_2, assembly GCF_056400805.1. Classification (NCBI taxonomy): domain Bacteria; kingdom Pseudomonadati; phylum Pseudomonadota; class Alphaproteobacteria; order Hyphomicrobiales; family Phyllobacteriaceae; genus Aminobacter; species Aminobacter sp. P4_H6_2. The sequence goes on along the minus strand of NZ_JBFUKO010000103.1, from coordinate 7,207 downwards.
TGGAACGGGTTGCCGGGCTGACCGACGATCCAGTTGCGCGAATAGGCGATGAACTGGCCCCAGTCGGCGTAACCTTCTTCGGTGCCGACACCGAGGAAGCTGAGTGCCGACGCCGACAGCACCATCGAGCCGGTGGCCATTGTCGCCAGCACCAGCACCGGGAACATCGCATTGGGCAGGATATGCAGCACGATCAGCCTAAGGTCGCTCGCGCCGTAACTCCTGGCCGCGTGGATGTAATCCATCTCGCGGATTCTCAGGATTTCGCTTCGCACGATGCGGGCATAGCTCATCCAGCCGAAAGTGGTCAGCGCAATCGTGATCGGCCAGATGCCCTTGCCCAGCAGCGCCGTCAGCACCATCGCGGCGATCAGGAACGGCACCGCCATGAACACGTCGACGATGCGCATCAGGATTTCTTCGGCGAGCCCGCCATAATAGGCGGCGACCGCACCGACCACAGTGCCGATCAGTACCGAGATCGCAACGACGCCGAGCCCGATCTTGAACGCCGTGCGGGTGCCCCAGACAACGCCGTAGAAGATGTCGTACTGGCCTTGCGTGGTGCCGAAGAGCGCGTCGCGGGACGGCGGCATAGGCGTTGCCAAAAAGCCGGCGCGCGGCGTGTCGTAGGGCGAAAGCTGGAAGCTCTGCGGTGGCGCCAGAAGTGGTGCGAAGATGGCGATCAGCACGAAAGCCAGAAGGATCACGACGCCCAGCAGGGAGACCGGATTGCGCGCGAGGTAACGAAGAAACTTCATTGCGTCTTCACCCTCGGATCGAGCAGCGGATAGATCAGGTCGACGATCAAGTTCATCACGACAAGGACGACAGCGAAGTAGAGGCCGAAGCCCAGGACCGCCGGAAAATCGAGATTGGCGGCGGTCTTTGCGGCAAACTGGCCAAGGCCGGCGTAGTCGAAGATGGTTTCGGTGATCACGACGCCACCCATCATGACGGCCAGTTCCATGCCGGCGATGGTGGCCACCGGCAGCAGCGCGTTGCGCCGGGCGTGCTTGAGCTCCACCACGCGGCGCGGCAGCCCCTTGGCACGAGCGGTGCGGACATAGTCCTGTCGCAGCGTCTCCAGCATCGAGGTGCGCATCACCCGCGTCATGCTGGCGACGTTKACATAGGTCAGCGTGATGACGGGTGCGGCGAGATGGCGAAGCGAGTCGCCGAAGATCGCCCAATTGCCGTTCAGCAACGCGTCGATCGTGTTGGCGCCGGTGTAACGGACGAATTCTTCGGAGCTTACGATCGTTTGCGCCCATTGGCTGAGCCGGCCGGGCGGGAACCAGTCGAGCGCCGAATAAAAGATCAGCAGCATCAAGAGGCCGAACACGTAGACCGGAAACGACCAGCCGAGGATGGTGAAGATGCGGATGACGTGGTCGGGCCAGCGGTTGAGGTAGATGCCGGCGCGCGAGCCGAGGAATACGGCAAGCAGCAGGCATGGAATGAAGGCCAGGACCACCAGTTCCAGCGTCGCCGGAAACAGCGACATCAGAGCCGTCGACACCGGCTGCCGCGCGGTTTCCGACCAGCCGAGATTGCCGGTCAGGATGCCGCCGATCCAGCGGCCGTACTGGATGTAGAAAGGATCGTTCAGCCCGTATTGCTCGATCATTCGACGGATGCTTTCCTGGCCCCCTTTGAGGTAGTCAGGCGACGGCGCGTAAGCCGCCAGACGCTGCGTCGGCGACAGCGACATCTGCAGCGCAAAGATCATCAATGACAGAGCGAACAAGACGATGGGCAGCATCATCAGTCGTCTGAGTGCGTAATTCAGCACGGGTCCACACGTTCCGATTTCAGGGGAAATGAAGCAGTCGGCACGTCTGACAAGCGTCCGACGTGCCTGAAACCAATCAGTTGTTGGCCTTGGTCACCGGGTAGAAGTCCCAGGCGCCGTAGAGGATCATGTTGTCGACATAGCCATCGATGTTGTTGCGGACGACGACGTAGCCGAAGTCCTCCCACAGGAACTGGGTGGTGGCGTAATCGTACGACATCTCCTGAAGCTTGGCGTAGATCGGCTCGCGCACGGCTGGATCGCTCGAGGCCCAGGCTTCATCCAAAAGCGGCTTGAACTTCTCCGCCATCAGGTCGCGGTAGCCCTGGCCGGCCATGCCGCCAACCAGACCGGTGGGCGAGAGGTAGTAGCTTGCCGCACCCAGCGGGCCGCCCGGATCGGAATAGTCGGGACCCCAGCCCATCACAGTCAGCGGGGCCGCCGGCTTTTCGCGGTTGTTGAGCTTGTCGGACACGGAAGCCCATGGCAGCGCCTGGATCTGCATCTTGAACTTCGGGTTGATGCGCGACAGGCCCTGCTGCAGCGCCGACAGGGAGGCTGTCAGCTGCGGGTAGCCTTCCGTCACATAGGCCGTGAAGGTGAAGCCGGTGTCCCACAGCTTGCCGCCAAACGCCTTTTTGAAGTGCTCTTCGGCCTTAGCGGGATCGTAGCTGTAAATAGGCGAATCCGCGCGATAGCCCATGATGCCGCGCACCGTGGGACCGCGCGACTGGACGGTCTTGCCGAGCAGCACCTGGTTCAGCAGCGCGTCATAGTTCTGCGCATAGTTGAAGCCCTTGCGCACGTCGATGTCGGCGAAGAAATCCGGCGGAATGCCGGCACCGTCCAGCTTGCCGCTGCCGATCGCCGGGTTGTCGTTGTCGTCGAGCGGCCAGGCGAAGAAGATGCCGCGCGAGAACACTTTCTGCAGGCCGTCGATGACCTTGACGCCTTCGGTCTTGCTCAGTTCGTCGATGAACTCGACTGGTGTCGTAACGAAATCGGCGTCGCCTGACAGAAGCTGCAGGCGCCGTGTCGTCCATTCCGGAACGGTGCGCATGACCACCCGCTCAAGCTTGGCGGGGCCCATGAAATAGTTGTCGAAGCGCTTCAGCGTGATGCGACGGTCGGTGCGATCCCACTCCTCGAGCATGAACGGACCGGTGCCGTTTTCCTCGGCAAACAGCGGATTGGCGCCGAGTTCCGGGCGATAATGCTTTTTCCAGTCGTCGCCCGAACCATCCCAGCCGCCAACCGAGGCGACCCATTCCTTGTCGAGGATCGAGGTGCCGAACGGCAACGCGATCACGCCAAGTGTAGCAGGAAACGATTTGGGCAGCTTGAGGGTGACATTGTCGCCATCGACGACGATCTGCKATGCCAGCTGGTCATAGACCTTGCGCAGCGTTTCAGGCGTCGCGTCGTTGACGGATTTGACCTTGCCTTCTGTTTCCACCCACTTGGCGATGTCGGTATACTTGCCTGCGGTGATCACCTCGGTGATCGCGTTCGACATCCATGACTGTCCCTGGAGGATGGCGCGCAGCAGCGAGTAGCGCACGTCCTCAGGCGTGATCTCGCCGTAGCCCGGCTCGATCGCGGCCTTCTGGGCATCGGTCAGCTTGTCGTAATACTCCCAGGTGATCTTGCCGTCAGCGCCCTTGACCCCAACCTTGTGGGCATGGACGCCCTTGCGGATCGGGAAGGTGTAGCTCACCGAGCCGTCGTCGGCCTGCTTGATGAGGCCATTCTCCAGCGACGGCACCTCGGTCGACAGCGACGGCACGAATTCGGAGATCTTAGAGCCGTTGAAGTTCAGCAGCCGGCTGTAGATGTTGAGCGCGCCATAGGAGCTCGGCGTATTGGCGATATAGGCGGGGTCGAACGACTGGATGTCGTCGGTCCACATGAAGACAAATGTTCCGGGGTTCTTGGTCTCGGCCATGGCGGGGGCAACCGTCATGCCGAGCCCCAGGCAAAGGGCTAGGGCTAAGGCTCGTTTCATCATCGTTCCCTTGTGGTGGAGGCGGAAGTTTCTCTTCTCGTTAGGGAAAGGCTAGAAGAGCGCTTGCCGGTCTGTCCAATGTGTAGATAGGATGGACTATGCAAAAGACGCATGAGGCCCGGCATGGAACTGCAATGGCTTGAAGATTTTCTGGAAATTGCCGCGACGCGGAATTTCTCAACGGCAGCCACAGCGCGGAATATTTCGCAGCCGGCCTTCAGCCGACGCATCAAATCGCTGGAGAGCTGGATCGGGGCAGACCTGATCGACCGCAGTACCTATCCGGTGCAGCTGACCCGCGCCGGCAACATGTTTTTGCCTGGCTGCCAGAGGCTGGTGCGGGAGGCCTACCGCCTGCGCACCGACTGCCGCAATGTCGCCGGTGAAAGCTCGGCGATGCTGACCTTCACTTCGCTGCACACGCTGGCGATGTACTTCTTTCCGAAGTGGATCAGCTCGCCGCTGATCTCGCGCATGCCCTTGCGCACCAGCATGCATGCGGCGGATTTCCTCGAAAGCGTCGACCATCTGTGCTCGGGCCAGTGCGATTTCGCCATAACCTATGTCCATCCCGACGGCCCGCCGGTTTTGGAGGGCGGACCGTTCGAATCGCTGCAGATCGGCAAGGATCGGCTGATTTTGGTGTCCGGAACCGACGAAAACGGCAGGGCGCTGTTCGACATCGATGTGCCCGAGAGCACTGAAATCCCTTACCTCGCCTATTCCTGGAGCGACGGCTATATCGGCAAGCTGACCACGCTGATCCAGTCGCGCTGGCGCCGCCCGCTCAATCTCAGCACGGTCTACCAGTCGGCACTTGCGGACGGATTGAAGCACATGGCGGTTGCCGGACGCGGCGTGGCCTGGCTGCCGCAGATCTGCGTCGCCGAGGCGATGAAGCACGGCCAACTCGTCCAGATCGGCGGCCCGCAAATGTCGCTGGAGGTCGAGATTCGCATCTTCAGGCGTGTCGGCGGTAGCAGCCACGATGGCGACGTGTTGTGGAGACACCTCAAGGAATGCGCCGAACTGCCTCAATACAAGAGCGGTTTTGAGTCCACCTTGGACGCGGCCTGACCGTCCAGGCACCTCGAACTGCGTGTCCGGCACGATATGCGAAGACAGGTGGCGTAATGCGTGACACGCATAGTTTTAGCAGCGGCGATCGCGACACGTTGATTTCACTGGCTTTTGCCCGAGATGGACAACGTGTCGTACGCACGAACCGCGCTTCTCACCCTCACAAGCGCGTCGGCAGCCCCGTCCCGGCCTATTGACAGAACGCCGCGCCGTTGCGTTCGATGCCCGTCAACGCAACGTCCATCGTTGAAACGGGTCCATGTGCCGATGATCCCTGCCAAAGCCGCAACACTTGCACTGCCCGAGGATGTCATCCTTTCGGTGGAGGACCTCGAAGTCTCTTTTGCGGTCCGCTCCAAGGCGAACGTGCGCGCCGTGCGCGGCATCTCCTTCACCATCTCGCGCGGCGAGACGGTGGCGCTGGTCGGCGAATCCGGATCGGGCAAGTCGGTCACCGCAATGACGATCATGCGGCTGACCGAATATGACGGCGCCGCCATCACCGGCGGCCGGATATTGATGCGGTTCAAGGACGGCAAGGTTGCCGACCTCTCCAAGCTCTCCGAAAAACGCGTCGAGGCACTCAGGGGTGTCGAGATTTCGATCGTGTTCCAGGACCCCATGTCGAGCCTCAACCCGGTCTTCACCATCGGCGACCAGATCGCCGAGGCGGTGATCCACCACCAGGACAAGACGCCGGCGCAGGCGCGCCAGATCGCGCTGAACACGCTCAAGCTGGTCCGCGTTCCCGATGCCGAACGCCGGCTTGACCAGTACCCCCACCAGCTCTCCGGCGGCATGCGCCAGCGGGTGATGATCGCCATCGCTCTGGCCTGTCGTCCGTCGCTGATGATCCTGGACGAGCCGACCACAGCACTCGACGTGACCATCCAGGCCCAGATCCTCGATCTGGTTCGCGCCCTGCAGCACGAGATCGGCATGTCGGTGCTGTTCATCACCCACGACATGGGCGTGGTGGCCGAAGTCGCCGACCGTGTCTGCGTCATGCTCAAGGGCGAGATCGTCGAGACCGGCTCCGTCTACGACATCTTCGCCAACCCCAAGCATATCTATACGCGCGCCCTGATTTCAGCCGTGCCCAGGCTTGGCAGTATGGCCGACAAGGATGCGCCGGAAAAATTCCCGTTGCTGGTATTCGAGCCCGAGCGCCAGCTCGCAGAGGTCAGCAAATGAACGCGTCCGCCCCGCACAAGGACACTCGCCAGCTGCTGGTCGAAGTCCGCAATCTGGTGACACGTTTCGACCTCAAGGCCGGCCTGTTCGGCCACGTTTCCGGCCGCGTCCATGCCGTTGAAAACGTCTCCTTCGACATCTTCCCCGGCGAGACGCTGGCGCTGGTCGGCGAGTCGGGTTGCGGCAAGTCCACCGTCGCCCGTTCGCTCATGCAATTGGACAAGCCGCGCTCAGGGTCGATCCGCTTCGACGGCACCGAACTGATCGGAGCGCCTCGTCAGGTCGTGGCGCGGTTTCGCCGCCAGGCGCAGATGGTCTTCCAGGACCCGTTCTCCTCGCTCAATCCGCGCATGACCATCGAGCAGTCGCTGATGGATCCGATGCGGGTGCACAAGCTCGGCTCGACCGAAACCATGCGCGCCCGTGCCGCCGAACTCATGGCCAAGGTCGAGCTGTCGCCCGAACACCTTGAACGCTATCCGCATGCGTTTTCCGGTGGCCAGCGCCAGCGCATCTGCATCGCCCGCGCATTGGCGCTCAACCCCCGGCTCATCGTCGCCGACGAGGCCGTCGCCTCGCTCGACGTCACGATCCAGGCGCAGGTCATCAACCTTCTGATGGACCTGCAGCGCGACATGCAGATCGCGTTGTTGTTCATCAGCCACGACATGGCCGTGGTCGAGCGCATCGCCCACCGCGTCGCGGTCATGTATCTCGGCGAAATCGTCGAGATCGGCGATCGCCGCTCGGTCTTCAACAATCCGCAGCATCCCTATACCCGCAAGCTTCTGTCGACGGTTCCGATCGCCGACCCGACGCGCCGCCCTGAGGGACGCCAGCCGATGTCCGACGAAATCCCCAGCGCCATGCGCGCGCCGGATTTCGTACCTATCGAGCTGCCGATGCATCAAATTTCATCGACCCATTTCGTGCGCCAGGTCGCAACAGGCTGACGGCGGTACCATCCAGAGTTCCTCTTCGAAATCAGAGCATTCGTAAATGACCACTTCAAAAGTGTCGCTGGCGGTCGCCCCCGTGGCTGGCAGCGTGACGTCGGATATTGGCAGTTCCTCCAGGCTGAGGATCGAGGGTCTGCGGCGACCAGCGGCCACTGAGCGGCCGACGCCTTATGT